>NZ_JBLVOC010000006.1:71847-77025 GCF_053543575.1 Glutamicibacter sp. AGC84 | reverse complement strand
ACCAGCAACAAGCATAGGCATAAAAGGGCTAGAACAATTGCCGCCAATTGGTTTTAGCCAGATTCAGCAGCTCGTCGCCACGCCCGGAGAGCACGGTGCGTATGGCATACAAGGCAAATCCCTTGGCTTGTTCCAACTTGATTTCCGGTGGCATCGACATCTCCTGGCGGTCGGTCACTACATCCAGCAGCGCAGGACCGTCATGGGCCAGGAATTCTTGCACCGTGGCTTCAAGCTGCGCCGAATCATCTACCCGGTAGCCCTTGAGCCCCGAGGCGGTAGCCACGGCCCCGAAGTCGGGGTTGTGCAGATCGGTGGCGTAGGTGACGAACCCGGCGGCCTTCATTTCCAGTTCCACGAAATTCAGCGAGGAGTTGTTGAACACCACGATCTTGATCGGCAGCTTGTTCTGCGTGGCGGTCAGCAGCTCACCGAGCATCATGGCCAATCCGCCGTCCCCGGCGAAGGCGATAACCTGACGCTGCCGGTCAATTGCCTGGGCGCCCAGGGCATGGCACAGTGCGTTGGCCATGGAACCGTGGTTGAAGGAGCCGAGCACCCGTCGCTTGCCGGTCATGGTCAGGTAGCGGGCCGCCCAAATCACCGGGGATCCCACATCGGCGGTGAAAATCGCATCCTCATCTGCGTGCTGGTCGATCAGCCGAGCCAGATACTGAGGATGGATTGCAGCACCCGGCTTGGAGGGCGTGGCGAGCTCGTCGAGCTTCGTACGGGTCTTGCGGTAATGCTCCACCGCTGTCTCCAGGTGCTTGCGGTGGGTCTGCACCGGCAGCAGCGCATCCAGAGCCGCCGCGGTGTCCTTCACGGTGCCCACCAGCGGGATGTCCACCCGGGTGCGCTTGCCGATCTGCTCGCCGCGGATATCCACCTGGATGATGGTCGCGTCCTGCGGGTAGAACTGCTGGTAGGGGAAGTCGGTGCCCAGCATCAGGAGCACGTCGCATTCGGCAATCGCCTTGGCGCCCGAAGCGAAACCCAGCAGGCCCGTCATGCCCACATCGAAGGGGTTCTCGTACTCGATATGCTCCTTGCCTCGCATCGCATGCACGATCGGCGCCCCGAGCTTGCCAGCCAGCGCGATCACCTCGTCATGAGCTCCTGCCACGCCCGCACCGGCCAGAATGGTGACCTTGCGCGAGCCTTCGAGGATCTCTGCGGTACGCTCCAGCTCGTCTTCATTGGGCAGCACCCGCGGGTTGGTCTTGGTGATTTCCTGGGTGGGCGTGCGTTCCATCTCCGCCAACGCGACATCGCCGGAAATCACCAGTACTGCCACGCCGCGCTTCTCGATGGCCTCGCGCATCGCAATGCGCAGCATGCGCGGCATCTGCTTGGGGTCGGAAACCTGTTCGGCATAGACCGAGCAGCCACGGAAGACTTCCACCGGGTGGGTCTCCTGGAAGTAGTTGGAACCGATCTCCTCGGTAGGGATGTGCGCTGCAATCGCCAGCACCGGCACGCGCGAGCGGTTCGCGTCGTACAGCCCGTTGATCAGGTGCAGGTTCCCCGGTCCGCAAGAGCCGACGCATACCGTCAGCTCTCCGGTGATTCCGGCTTCGGCCGCCGCGGCAAAGGCAGCGGCTTCCTCATGGCGGTGGTGGACCCATTCGATCCGCCCGTTCTCCCGCAATGAATCGGTCAAGCCGTTCAGGGAATCCCCCGGAAGGCCGTAAATCCGGCGCACTCCCTGGGTATCGAGCTGTTCAATCAGGTGGTCGGCTACGGTAGGCAAAACATTCCTCCTGCACACAATTTTCCAGTGGGTCTATTCTTCACCCTACTGCGCCAGCCACCTTGTGTCATGGGTTTTTGACGCTGCCGCAGGTTCCTCCCAACACACCGGCAGGTGGCGCACGCAACGAGCGCAAATTACGGGGCAACGCCGGCTACCCCGCACCGGTGCACCCCGCGGCGGATCATCGATGGGAGCCAGCCGTGGTATCCAACAGCATGCGCCGGCTCAGCAGCATGGCCAAGGGAGCGGCCGCCGACAATGCCGAGGCCGCGTAGAGCACCCGCGCAATCACGGTGCTGCCGACGCCGAGAATCAGGAAACCCTGGATGAAGACAAGGCAGAGCAGCGCCATGGGATGCGACGCGGTCCAAGCCAACACGACCCAACCGGCCAGCGGCAGCGGTCCTCCGGAGAAGAGCACCAGGCCCGGTCGCCGATCCGATACCCGCCCTGGGCTGGCCACGCCGGCGGTGATAGCCGCAACCGGCGCGATGAAGGTGAACGCCGCGAAGGTGCCCCCGTTGACCAGCGCTCCCAGTGCCATGGCCAGGATGAGCGGCCGCGTGGCCAACTGGCCCAGTTCGGCACGCACTGCGTCACCGCTGGGTGGACCGGGGCGCTGCCCACCATTGGATAGGCTGGAAGCTGCAGCAGAGAACTTCAAGGAGAGACGATGCCCGAACCGCGCCGCATGGCCAATACCACCGAGCTGGCCGCCGGAAAAACCAACGGAGCGATCTGGAAGCTGGAACCCGGGCAGCGCGACCTCGACGCCAACGTGATCTCGCTGGCCCCGTCCGGAGAGATCGGGGAGCACCAGGGCCCGGAGCTGGACGTGGTGCTGCACGTCTTCGCCGGCTCCGGGGTCCTGCATGCCGCCAGCGGATCCATCGAGCTGGCCATCGGCGACATCATCTACCTGCCCGCCCGCTCCCAACGGCGCTTCGTGGCCGGCGAAGCGGGCCTGGGCTACTTCTCGGTGCACCAGCGCAAGAAGCAGGCCGGGCTCATGCCCGCCCTGCGTGGCAGCTAGCGCCAGGCCCCGGTCTGGATGAAGCGCTCCAGCTGCGCGGCGTAGGGCTCCAGGTCCAGGCCCTGCTCGGCCACCCACTGCTCGTTGTAGTAGGTATTCGCGTAGCGCTCGCCGGAGTCGCAGATCAGCGTCACCACCGAGCCCTGCTCGCCGCGTTCGAGCATCTGGGCGATGATCCCGAACGCCGCGTAGAGGTTGGTCCCGGTGGAGCCGCCGGCAAAGTAGCGGGTCTTGGCGCGCAGGAAATGCATGGCTGCCAGGGAGGCGGCATCGGGCACCTGCACCATCTGGTCGATCACCCCGGGCACGAAGCTCGGTTCCACGCTGGGCCGGCCGATCCCCTCGATGCGCGATCCCTGCCCCGTTGCGTAGCCCATGTCCCCGGTGCGCCATCCCCCGTAGAAGGAGGAGCCTTCCGGATCGCCCACGCAGATCCTGGTTTCGTGCCGCTTGTAGCGCGCATAGCGCCCGAAGGTGGCGCTGGTGCCGCCGGTCCCGGCGCCGACCACGATCCAGCTGGGGATCGGGTGGGCTTCGGCGGCCATCTGCGCGTACACCGACTCGGCAATGTTATTGTTCCCGCGCCAATCCGTGGCCCGCTCGGCATAGGTGAATTGGTCCAGGTAGTAGCCGCCGGTTTCGGCCGCCAGCGCGCGGGCCGCCTCATCGACCTGGCCGGCCGCGTCCACCAGATGGCAGCGTCCGCCGTAGAACTCGATCAGCTCGATCTTCTCGCCGCTGGTGGACTTGGGCACCACCGCGATGAAGTCCAGCCCCAGCATCCGCGCGAAGTACGCTTCGGAAACGGCCGTGGATCCGCTGGAGGCCTCCACCAGCGTGGTGCCTTCGCCGATCTTCCCGTTGACCAGCCCGTAGAGGATCAGCGAGCGCGCCAGCCGGTGCTTGAGCGAACCGGTGGGGTGCACCGACTCGTCCTTCAAATAGAGCTCGATCCCCCAGTGGGCGGGAAGTTCGAAGCGATGCAGGTGGGTGTCGGCGCTGCGGTTCGCGTCAGCGTCGAGCAGGGAAATGGCACGGCGTACCCAAAGATCTGTCATGGCTCCACTCTAACCGTGGCGAACGGTTTTAACCTTGGCGGCGTGGTACCTTCGGAATCGTGAAAAGAAGGCTGGTTACCGGCGGTTATGCCGCCATCATCCTGCTCGGCTTGGGCTGGGCGGCGTGGGCGGTGCTTTCCGCCGCCGGGCTGGAAACACTCGCCGGCGGGTGGATGGGGCAGGACGCCACCGTCACCTCGGTGCCGCGCATCGGGCAGCTGCCCTGGTTCGGGCTGATGGCCGCAGTGGCGTTCTACGCGATCTGGCAATGCCTGCCGCAGGAACGCACCGGGTTCCATCGGCGGCTGCGCCCCTGGGTGCTCGGCGCGGTGCTGTGCAATGCGCTGTGGGTGGCGTTCTTGGAGCGCGACCGCATCGGCACCTCGCTGGTGTTCGGCCTGCTCCTGCTGGCACTGCTGATCCGCATCGTGGTGATGATCGGCAAGACCCCTGCCCTGCAGCAAGTGGACCGGTGGATTACCCGCGCCAGTTTCGGGCTGTTCACCGGGTGGCTTTCGGTGATCGTGCTGGCCGAAACTGTCGCCTTCGCCGCCCTGTCCGGGGCCGACGCCAGCTCCCTGATGTTCAAGGGCGCCTGCGCCCTGTCGGTGCTTCTCCTGGCGCTGTTCCTCAGCGCCGTGAGCTTCAAGAACCCCATGGGGATCTACCTGAACGCCGGCGCGCTGTGGGTGATCGGCTGGATCATCGTGGACCGCTACACCGGCCACGCCACCTCTCCCGGGTTTGCCACGGTGCTTTCGATCGCGGCGATCCTGATGCTGCTGTGCCTGCTCAGCGCGCTGCGGACCCGCATTCGCAAGCTGCGCCCGCCCGCAGCCTCCCAGTAAATTCCCAGTTCGCAGTCAGCGCAACGGCGCGGTCTTGAGTGCCCACCCCCGGCTGGCTAGGCTGGGAGCTGAGACCTCAAGGTCCACCAGACTCAAGGTCCATCAGAGAGGAACAACATGTCGAAGACTGCCAAGAGCTTGAAGCAAGTTGAAAAGTCGCTGGCGAAACTCGCCAAGGCTGCCAAGGAAGAGCTGCCGAAAGAAATCCGTGGCGGCTGGAACGAGGCCGTCTCCGGTGTCAACACCGAAGCCATCAGCAAGGCCGGCGCCAACCTGATCGAGAATGTCGGCGGGAATTCCAAGGCCGCCAAGCGTGCCCGCGCCTCGGTGGAGAGCGCTGTGCAGGCCGCGCAGAAGAACCTCGCCGCCCAGGACAAGAAGTCCGGCAATGGCGGCAAGTTCCTGGTCATCTCGCTGATCATCGCCATCGTGGCCGCGGTCGTGATTTCGCAGAAGAAGAACTAGCTTTCAATCCCGAAGGCG
>NZ_JBLVOC010000006.1:39449-71827 GCF_053543575.1 Glutamicibacter sp. AGC84 | reverse complement strand
CCACGCCTTCGCTGTTTTCCCGGTACCTTCCGCGCGGCCTACTTCGCGCGGGCCCGTGCGGTCTTGAGGGCCGCCGCGGCGCCGAGCAGCGCGATCACCGCACCCACCGGAATCAGCCAGAAGCTGTTCGCACCGGTGGCTGCGAGCTCTTCGCTGGCTTCCGGCTGGGCTGGACGCGTCTCCTGCGGCGCCTGGGCCTGGGACTGGCCGGCTTCCCGGGTCGGCTCCGGGACCTGTGCAGGGAATTCCCCGCTCGGCTGCGGCGAAGGGTTCCGGGTTGGTTCCGCGGCTAGCTCTTCGTCCTGGTCCTTGCCCTCTTCTTCGCCGGGCTCCTCGCTGGGTGCCTGGCCGGCCAGATCGAACACTTCATCCGCCGCACCGAGGTTCGCGAAGACGGTCTCGCCGGTGGCCTCATCCACCGCATCGTTATCGGCCACCACGTAGACCTGGCCATCGGCTACGGCCAGCCCCTCCAGCTTCTCCTGGGTCCAGCCGCGGGTTTCCTGCAGGACCGGCAGCACATCGGTCGCCAGCTTCTTCTGCACCAGCGGCACTTCTCCTGCCTGGGCCGGCGGAAGCCGGAACTGGTAGACGGCCTTGTGCTTGGCGTCCGGCCCCACCTGGTTATCGCGCTCGATCACCGCGTAGGAGCCATCGGGCAGCGCGGTGATTTCCGACAGTCCATTCCATGCACCGTCGGCTGCCGGGTCCAGCTGGTAGCCGTACCAGCTGAACTCGCCGGTGGACGGGAGGTATTTGCCCAGGCGGACGACGTCCTCGCCGGGCAGTTCGCGCTGCACCGCGAACACCACTTCTTCCTGCTTCCCGGACCCGGTCGCGGCGATGCCTTCCAGCCCGTGCTTGCCCAGCCCTGAAAGTGCAGGCAGCGCGATTTCTTCCTGCACCGCACCGGCCGCGTCGATGCGCACCAGCAGGTTCTCCGCCCCGGTTTCCCCTTCATGGGCGGCCCAGAAGCCGCCGTCTGCGCGGGCGGCAATGCCTTCCAGATCCAGTTCGACGCTGCCCGCGGTGACCGCCATCGAGGATTCAACGGTGGCCGGGGTCCCGGTTTCCAGGGTGTAGATGCGCGGCTGGTACGCATTGTCGCTGACCGCGAAGAGCTGCGAAGCATCGGCCGGGTTGGCCGACAGCCCGCTGAGCGCGCCGAAAGGCACCGGATCGGCGGCATCCGAGGACAGCTGCGGGAACTGCGGCGCGGCGGCGCCGAAGGAGTACAGGGACACCGCCGAGCGCACCGGGCCCTCATCGGTTTCCGAGGCGATGGCCAGCAGGTTGCGCCCGGGGATCGGCAAGATCCCTTCCGGGCCGTTGGTGGTCGGCAAGCTTTGCAGATAGCGCGGGCTGGATGGCTCGGACAGGTCGTACACGGCCACGAAGTTCCCGCGTTCGGCCGCGATGAATCCGTAGTCCACGCCGCCGAATTCGGCGATGGCCAGCCCCTCGGGCTCAACGCCCTTCTTCCCTGCGCGCTGCTCCGGGAACAAGCCCTGGGAAAGCGCGAGGTGCTCGAAGCTATTGCCGGCATCCCACACCACGTCGCCGGTGGCGGAGTCGAAGATCGTGAATCCGCGGCTGCCGCCCTTCCAGTCGCCCTCATTGGCCGTGGCCAGATAGCGGTCCTGGATCCAGCCGATGGCATCGGGCTCGCGCGGCACGCCCTTCAGCTCCCCGCTGGGATCGAGCACGCCGTCCTTTTCGGTATCGATCCCCGCCAGGTCCACGGTCCCGGTGCTGAAGGCGCCGGTAATCCCGCCCGAGGCCAGGTCCACCAGCACCACGCCGTTGTTTTCCTGGAGGGTTGCCGCCAGCTGGTTCTTCCCGTTGATCGTGACGTACTCGGGCTCGGGGTCTTGCGGGGTGTCGAGACCGGCCGCGGCCAGCAGCGGCAGCGCAATCGATTCGGTGCGGGAACCGGTGGTGAGCGGGACTTCGCGCAGCTTCCAGCCGGCCGGGTCCGCGCCTTGCAGGTCCATGATGGCGATCGATCCGGCCGGGGCTTGCGGCAGCGCGCCTTCGCCGGCATCCTCGTCGCGTTCATTCTCGATGGCGATGCCCGCGTAGGCGCCGTCGGCGGACAGCGCGATGGAATCGGGCTGGCCTGGCAGTGCAAAACTGTGCACCAGCGTGCGGTCGGCAATCCGCACCACATCCACCCGCCCCGAGGGGTCGCTGTAGCTGGCCGAGGTGTTCACCACCACGAACACGTAGTCGCCGTAGGCGGCCACGCTGGTGGGCTCGTCCTCGGCGCTGCCCAGCTGGTGCAGGCCCAGCAGGCCCAGGCCCTTCGGTGCGGCAGGGTTGGAAATGTCCAGGAAGCCGACGCTGCGCGAGAGCGCATCGGAGTAGATCAGCGTGTTGCCGTCCGCCGATACGGTGGAGATTTCTGCGGCGGTCTGGGCCGCGGCGCCCTCGGGATGGTTCTGGTAGACCGGGTAGGTGGCTTCGCGTTCGAAGTACTCCCCCGGGTCCGCGGCGGCGGCTAGCGGCGACAGGCTCGCGGCGATGACGGCGGCGGCCAGGACTCCCGGGGCCTTCTTGGATATGCGGTGCACGTAGTTCTCCCCCATGCTGGTTGCGGATGACTCCCCAAGAGTTCCAGCACCACCTAGCCAGAAAGTGAATCTTCGGCAACAGGCAGCCAACCAGCAGGTGTCGGGCGTTCTCCCGCTCACATTTAGTTGAAATTGCGCAACTAAAAGCGGAGAGTGAAGCTGTACCCCAAGGAGAATCATGGAACTGCAACGCATCACCGTTCTGGGCACTGGCGTGCTCGGCGCACAAATCATCTTCCAAACCGCCTACCACGGCTTGCCCGTCATCGGCTACGACATCAGCGAACAAGCGCTGGCCGCCGCAAACCAGCGGCTGGATGCCCTGGTTGCGCAGTACGCCCAGTACTTCGGGAACCCGCAGAAGGCCCAATCCGCCCGCGAGTCCATCGAACTGACCAGCGATCTGGCCGACGCGGTGCGGGAGGCCGACCTGGTCATCGAGGCGGTGCCCGAGAATCTGGAGATCAAGGCGCAGACCTACCGGAAGCTGGCCGTGCTGGCCCCCGAACAGGCCATCTTCGCCACCAATTCATCGACCCTGCTGCCCTCGGATATCGCCGAATTCACTGGCCGCCCCGGACAATTCCTCGCCCTGCACTACGCCAACCACATCTGGTCCAACAACACCGGCGAAGTCATGGGCACACCAGCAACCACCCCCGAAGCCTACGAAGCAGTGGTCGACTTCGCCGAGCGTACCGGGCTGGTCGCGATCCGGGTGCTCAAGGAGCAGCCGGGCTACGTGCTGAACTCGCTGCTGGTCCCCTTCCTGCAGTCCGCCAGCCACCTGCTGGTCAACGGGGTCGCCGATGCGCAGACCATCGACAAGACCTGGAAGCTGGGCACCGGGGCACCGCATGGTCCGTTCGAGATCTACGACATCGTGGGGCTGAACACCGCCTACAACATTTCCCGTGCAGGCGATGCAACCAGCCAGAAGTTCGCCGAGCTGCTCAAGACCCAGTACATCGACCAGGGCAAGCTCGGCGCAGCGGCCGGCGAAGGGTTCTACAAGTACAACTAGCCGCCGCGGGGCGCGCCACCAGGCAGGGGCGCGCCCTCATCCCAGTCGGCCAGCGGCGGAAGGCTCTTCGGATCCGCTACTTCCAGTCCCACCACGATCCAGTCGTGGTCGAAATCCGTGCCTTCGGGAACATGCAGGGTATCGACCACCGGGACAGGGCCATCTGCCAGTCCCCCGGCCCTTGCCGCACGTCCATGATCCCGGTACTGGATGCGCACCACCCGGGCGGCGACTGCTGCCACCGGCACCCCCGTGCCATCGAAGGTGCCGTGGTCATCGAGCTCGAAGGAGATTTCCCCGCGCCCATTGCGCACCTGGGCCAGCTGCCAGCGCACGTGATCGCCTACCGAAAACGCTGAATGGCAGCAGGCATGGAGCGCGCCGTAGATTTCTACTGTGATCTGCATGTTCGGCAATCTACCCGATAGGATTGCCAGGTGGCCCATATAGACGTGACAGACATCCAGTATTTCCTTTCCGACGGCACCCAGCTTCTGGGCGGCGCGGCCTTCAAGGTCACCGCCGGCTCCAAGACCGCGCTGATCGGACCCAACGGCACCGGCAAGACAACCCTGTTCAAGATCATCGCAGGAGACCTGAAGGCCGACGAAGGCTCCATCAACCGCACCGGCACCCTGGGCATCATGCGCCAGTTCGTCGGGCAGGTGCGCGACGACTCCACGGTGAAGGACCTGCTGCTGTCCACCGCCGCACCGGCTTTGGCCCAGGCCGCCGCCAAGGTCGCCGAGTACGAAGCCAAAATGCTCACCAGCGAGGACGAGAAAGTCCACATGCGCTACGCCGAGGCGATCATCGAGTGGGGCGACGCCGGCGGCTACGAGCTGGAAACCACCTGGGACAAGGTCTGCATGGCCGCCTTGGGCATCGGGTTCGACAAGGCCGGGGACCGGCTGGCGCGCACCCTGTCCGGCGGCGAGCAGAAGCGCCTGGTCCTCGAAGCGCTCTTCGAAGGCAACGACGAACTGCTGCTGCTCGACGAGCCGGATAACTACCTTGACGTGCCCGGCAAGCGCTGGCTGGAAGAGATCATGTCCCGCTCCAACAAGACCGTGCTGTTCATCAGCCACGACCGCGAGCTGCTGGACAACGCCGCCACCCGCATCGTGACCCTGGAACCGGGCCACGGCGGGGCCACCGCCTGGGTGCACGGCGGCGCGTTCGGCTCCTATGTGGAAGCCCGCAAGGAGCGCAACGAGCGCTTCGAAGAGCTGCGCAAGCGCTGGGACGAGGAGCACGCCAAGCTCAAGGAACTGGTCAACATGTACAAGACCAAGGCCGCGTTCCGCTCCGACATGGCCAACCGCTACCAGGCGGCCACCACCCGGCTGGAGAAGTTCCTGGAGGCCGGCCCGCCGCAGGCGATCCCGCTGGAGCAGAACGTGCAGATGCGGCTGAAGGGCGGGCGCACCGCCAAGCGCGCGGTCGTGGCCGAAAAGCTCGAGCTGACCGGGCTGATGAAACCCTTCAATACCGAAATCTGGTTCGGCGACCGGGTGGGCGTGCTGGGTTCGAACGGCTCGGGCAAGTCGCACTTCCTGCGCCTGCTGGCCTCCGGCGGATCCGACCCGGAGCGCGAGCATCTGCCGGTCTCCGATGTGGTGATCGCCCCGGTGGCGCATGCCGGCACGGTGAAGCTGGGAGCGCGCATCCGCCCGGGCTACTTCGCCCAGACCCACAGCCGCCCGGACCTGTTTGGCCGCACCCTGCTCGAAATCCTGCACCGCGGCGACGAGCACCGCTCCGGAATGCCGCGCGAGGCGGCGGCCGGAGCGCTGGATGGCTACGGGCTGGCCGCGCAGTCCGAGCAGAAGTTCGAATCGCTCTCCGGAGGCCAGCAGGCGCGCTTCCAGATCCTGCTGCTGCAGCTCTCGGGGGCAACCCTGCTGCTGCTCGATGAGCCCACCGACAATCTGGACCTGCACTCGGGCGAAGCCCTGGAGCGCGCCATCGACGCGTTCGAGGGCACGGTGCTGGCGGTGACCCACGACCGCTGGTTCGCCCGCGGCTTCGACCGCTTCCTGGTCTTCGGCTCCGACGGCACCGTCTACGAGTCCGACGAGCCGGTCTGGGACGAGGCCCGGGTGCAGCGCAAGCGCTAGGTTGCCTCCTGCATGGAGCGCCAGGTGCTGCGGGCTTTCCAGCAGCTGAATCCGGCGGCCGCGGCCAGCACGCAGAGGGCGGCCCAACCCGCAGCCGGCGACGTCGACCACCGCTCGTTCTGCGCGAACAGCGCCGGGATGGTGCTGCTCGGGATGCCGGCGCTGAGCATCAACCATGCGGTGGCCACGGGCACGTGGACCGGGCCGAGCCGGCGCAGCCCCAGCCCGTCGGAGAGGAACAGGCCCAGCCACATCAGCGCCCAGGCCAGCCAGATGACCGCGAACAGCGGGTCCGGGCCGATGGACAGCACGCTCTTGTAGAGCGCGATCGCGGCTACGAACGCACTGAACCAGCCCAGCGCGGCCGGGTCGAAACCGTACAGGGTGTTGAACCCGACCAGCAGATAGGTCATCCCGAACAGGTAGCTGGGCCAGGTGGCATTGACCAGTGCGATGTCGCTGCCTGCCTGGCTGAGTATCAAGGTCGGCAACATGATCTGCAGCGCGCCGACCATCAGGTTGAGCACCGCCGCCGAACGGGCCGGAATCCGGCCCAGCCCCACCAGCGCATTCACGCTCAGAATCAGTCCTACGAATACGAGCCCCACATGGGCCATCTCATCCTCCACTCGCGAAGGGCACCCACGCCTGGCCGGTCGCCCACTGAGCTCAGTTTCAGCGCAGCCGCCGGGCCTTGGCAAGTTCGCACCGGTTCATTACTCCACGAGCTTGCCTGCCTGCGATACCTCGGTGATCAGCGCGGCCACTTCCGCAGGCACCTCGGGGATCGGCTCACGGGTGATGCCCTCGGGCGACCAGATGAGATTCACCTGCAGCTGCGGATCGGTGTGCGGATAGTCGCTGCGGTTATGGCAGCCGCGGGTTTCCCGGCGCTCCAGCGCCGACTCCAAGGTGGCGCGCGCGGCCAGCACCGAGGACTTCAGGTCGAAGGCGTGGCACAGATCCTGGTAGCCGGCGATGTCCGGGTGGATGCCCACCCGCGCCATCCGCGCTTCGACCTCTGCCAGCTTCTCCAGGCCCAGCTTCAGCCCCGCCTCCTCGCGCACGACTCCGGCGTGCTGGGTCATGATGTCGCGGATCGCCCGCTGCAGGGATCGGACATTTTCCTGCCCATCGGCGGCCAGCAGCCGGTCCACTTCCCCGCGCGCCTTCTCGATGGCCGCCTGCGAACGCGGCTGGGAAGTGAGCGCACGCGAATACCGGGCAGCTCCCTGCCCGACGATCCGGCCGAAGACCAGCAGCTCGATCAGCGAGTTGCCGCCCAGCCGGTTGGCCCCGTGCAGGCCCGAGGAGGCTTCGCCGATCGCGTACAGGCCCGGTACTTCGGTTTCGTGGGTGAGCGGGTCCACCTGCACCCCGCCCATGGAATAGTGCGCCGTCGGGGCGATCTCGATCTTCTGCTCGGTGATGTCCAGCATCTGCTCCTCGAGCAGCGTCTGGTAGACCCGGGGCAGCCGTTCCATGATGGTGGCCCGGGGCAGGTGCGAGACATCCAGCCAGACCCCGCCCTTGGCGGTGCCGCGTCCGGCGGCGATTTCGGTGTAGGCGGCCAGGGCGACCCGGTCGCGGGTGGACAGTTCCATGCGCTGGGGATCGTAGCGCTCCATGAAGCGTTCGCCCAGGGCGTTGGTCAGGATCCCGCCTTCGCCACGGGCCGCCTCGGAGACCAGGGTCCCGGCCACCGATTCGGGTTCGATGATGCCCGAGGGGTGGAATTGGACGAGCTCGGCATCGCGCAGCCGGGCACCGGCCTCCACGGCCAGGCGGAAGGCGTCGCCGGTGTTCTCGTCGCGCCGAGAGCTGCTGCGCCGCCAGATGCGGGTGTGGCCGCCGGCGGCCAGGATGACCGCGTCGGCATGGATCAGGTACCCGGTGCCGTCGTTGACGTCGAAGCCGTAGGCGCCGAAGATCCGCCCCTCGGCGACCAGCAGCTCGGTGATATAGACCGAATCCAGGATCGGGACCTGCAGCTGCTGCGCACGGCGGACCAGGGTGCGCTGGATTTCCAGCCCGGTGTAGTCCCCGGCGAAGGCGGTGCGCCGGAATTTGTGGGCGCCGAAGAAGCGTTGGGAGATCCGGCCGTCGGTTTCGCGGGCGAAATTCATGCCGTAGCGTTCCAGGTCCTCGATGCCGCGGGCCGCGCCTTGGGCGACCACCTGCACGGTGCGCGAATCGGCCAGGTAGTAGCTTTCCTTGATGGTGTCCGCCGCGTGCTGCTGCCAGCTGTCCTCGGCGTCCATCGTGCCCAGTGCGGCGTTGATGCCGCCGGCGGCCAGCGCGGTGTGCGCGTCGTGGCGCGGGCGCTTGCCCACGGCCAGCACGTCGGTGCCCGATTCTGCCAGCTCAATGGCCGCGCGAAGGCCTGAACCGCCGGTGCCGATGACCAGTACGGAGGTGGATATCTGCTGTTCGTTTCTCATGGTTTCCAGCATCGCCCCGCACCCAGAATACGTCCAATGAATTATTGGCATGATGTTGATAGCAGTAGGCTATGCACCATGAACCTAGAGCAATTGCGCGGCTTCACCGCCATCGCCGAAGTGGGGCACTTCACCCGGGCCGCCGAGCAGCTGCATCTGGCCCAGCCATCGCTCAGCCGGCAGATCGCCACGCTGGAACAGGAATTGGGCTCCGAGCTGTTCCACCGGGCCCGCGGCAACATCACGCTCACCGCCGCCGGGCAGGCATTGCTGCCCCGGGCACGCCGGATGCTGGCCGACGAGGAGTCCATCCGCTCCGAAATGGCCGACCTGGCCGGGCTGCATCGCGGGCGGGTGCGCCTGGGCGCCCCGCCTACCCTGTGCGTGTCGCTGGTCGCCGAGGCGCTGTCCATCTTCCGCACCCGCTACCCCGGGGTGCAACTGCAGATTTTCGAAGCGGGCTCGCACAAGCTGCTGGAGCAGCTGGACGGCGGCGCACTGGATCTGGCGCTCATCGTGACCTCGGAGCATGCGGTGAACGACAACCATCTGGAGAACCTGCCGCTGCTCGAAGAGGAATTGGTGGTCATCGACGCACTGGAGCACCCGCACCTGGCTGGCCAGGAGCTTGATTTGCGCGCGTTGGCTCCGGTGCCCCAGCTGGCCTTCTCGCACAGCTACGATCTGCGCGCCAGCACCGCCCTGGCCTACAAGAACGCCGGCCTGGTGCCCAATATCGTCGTGGAAGGCGGGGAGATGGACGCGGTGCTGCGCTTCGTGCAGCGCGGACTCGGAGTGGCCGTGGTTCCGGCGACGGTGGCGCTGGACGCCCCGGGAGTGCGCTCCATTGCCTTGCGCGAACCGCTGGCCCGCACCATCGGGCTGGCGCACCGGCGCGATGTCTCCTTGACCCGCGCCGCCGCGGCCATGGCGCAGCTGCTGGCCGAAACCGCGCAGCAGCTGGCCGCCGGCCACGGGCAAATCAACTCCCTAGCTTGATCCCCAGGTGGCTGGCCATCGCCTCCGCGAGCAGGCCCAGCTGCAGCGCACTGATCCGTGCCCCGCGCAACCCGTCGACCCCCTCAGCCTGGGCGAAGTCCAGCCCCTGCAGGTCGACCTCGCGCAATTGCGCCCCGGCAGCGGTAATTTGCCCGGCCCGCGAATCGACGAAGCCCAGGCGCTGGATCTGCCCGCCCAGGTCGATCTCCTCGAATTGGCAATTGACGAAGAGCACATCGCGCACCGTCGCACCGCGCAAATTCAACCAGCCGAATTTGCAGTTCTCGAATACCACGCCATCGAGCTGGGCCTCGGCGAAATCCGCGGAACCGAAGCGGCTGTGGGTCACCCGCACATCGTTGAGGAACGCACCAGCGGCTTGCAGGGCGGGAGCCCCGGATTGGTCCAGTTCGCACTGCATCAGCCGGGCATTGCGCAAGGCCTCGATCTGCACGGAGCTGAAACGGCATTCCTCCAGCCGCGCGCCATCGGCCGCCAGCGGCTCATCGAAATCCCTGAAGTGCAGCAGTTCAACGTAGTCATCGCCCAGATCCCCGCGGTAGCCAGGGGCCAGTTCGGGCAGGGTGAAGCGTCGGAATCTCGGTGCCAATGCGCGTCCTTAAAGTGCTTGTTTCGCAGCCAGGTTCCCGGCCACGTCATCCAGTGCCGCATCCAGGTGCGGCCAGCGGAACTCGTACCCGGTCCCCTGCAGCACCCCGGGCAGCGCCCAGCGGGACTTGAGCAGCATTTCCGGTTCCACGCGCAGCACGAACATGGCCGGCTCCAGCATCCAACGATACGCGGGCAGCCCGAATTTCGCGCCAGTGGCGCGGCGCAGCGAGGCCATCAGCGCCCGGTTGGCAACCGGGTTCGGCGAGCTGAGGTTGACGGGGCCGGTGATTTCGGGGTGGTCGATGATATGCCCGATCGCGCCGATCGCATCATCCACGTGGATCCAGCTGAAGCGCTGGTTCCCGCGCGTGCGGTGCCAGCCGCTGCGTTCGGCTCCGCTCGGATCCGGGCCGATGCCGCGGTAGCGCCGATGCGCCGGCCACCAGCTATCGTGTTGCGCCCCGCCAAGCCCGAGCCGTGCAACGGCAAGCAGCTTGCGCGTGGCCGGGCCGTCGCCGAGCACGATGGCCATGCGCAGGGCGACCCGGCGCGTGGGCAGCTCGCCGCGGAAGAACTCGCGTTCCCAGTTGCGCGCCACATCCACCGAGAACCCTTCGCCGATCCGGCCGTCCTCGGTGTTCGGCGCATCCATGCTGTGCCGGTAGATGGTCGCGGTGGACGCGTTCAGCCACAGCGCCGGCGGATCAGCGGCCTGGGACACTGCCTCGTGCAGCGCGCGGGTCGTGTCCACGCGCGAGGCGAGGATCTCGTTGCGCGCCGCCTCGTGATAGCGGCAGCCGACATTCTTCCCGGCCAGATTGACCAGCAGTTCTGCACCATCGATGAGTGCCGCCAGCGCCGGGCCATCGCCCCACTGCGCATCCGCTGTACGGCCGCGGCCGATGACCGCCACCTGGTATCCAGCCCCGCGCAGCTGCGCGATCAGCCGTTCGCCAATGAACCCGCTGGCTCCTGCCACTACCGCCCGCCGTGCAGCGCTCTGCATCGTTCCCCGCTCAGAAGTCGTTGATCACTAGTTTCTTCATCTTCAGCATATGCTCGAATGCGCCGGGACGCTCCATCAGCTCACCCATGTTCGAAGGCACGATCTGCCAGCTCACCCCGAATTTGTCGGTCAGCCAGCCGCAGGCCTCGGCTTCCGGCACCGCGGACAGCGCCTCCCAGACGCGGTCGATCTCCGCCTGGCCATCGCATGGCCATTCCAGCGAGACGCCGGGAGTGAAGGTGAAGTCCTGCGGCACGGCCGAATCCATGGCCGCAACGCAATCCTCGCCGAGCGTGAATTGGGCGTACATCAGCGCTTCGGCGGTAGCGGATTCGGTCGGTTCCCCGTACGGGAAGGCGCTGTCCAGTTTCGCGCCGAGCACCTGGCTGTAGTACTCGATGGCCTCGACCGCGCGGTTCTGGGCCGCACCGCCGAACATCAGCGCAGGAAAGACCGAGGCGCGCGGCTCAACGGGCTCATCGGACTCCATCAGCTGCCAGGAGACACCGTACTTGTCGTTCACCCAGCCGTAGCGTGCGCTGAACGGGTAAGTGTCCAGCGGCATCAGCGCCGTGCCGCCCTCCA
This sequence comes from Glutamicibacter sp. AGC84, assembly GCF_053543575.1. NCBI lineage: Bacteria > Bacillati > Actinomycetota > Actinomycetes > Micrococcales > Micrococcaceae > Glutamicibacter > Glutamicibacter sp. AGC84. The sequence goes on along the minus strand of NZ_JBLVOC010000006.1, from coordinate 60,467 downwards.
GCAGCGCGGCCCAGGTGGCATCGAGGGACTCGCGCTGGCCGGCGTTGAAGACCACGATGATCGAGATCGCCGGATTGGGCGTGAATTCCTGGCCCGCGTTGATCAGCGTGATCTTGGTTCCCCGCACCCACAGCGAAACGGTCAGCGCCTTGCCGGCGAAGGGTTCCTGGAATTCCAGCAGGCCCTCGGTGGGATAGCGCGATTCGACTTCGGTTTTTGCCTCCGGCAGGGCGCGGGCATAGAATTCCCCCGCTTCCTCTGCAGTGCCTTGCATCCATAGATTGACGGTGAGCTTTTGCATGACGGTCCTCCTAGCTGGGCGATGCTCCAAAGCTACCCCGCAGGGCCCTCCAGCAACAGATGGGCCAGCGAACTTTCAGCCCCGATTCATCTGCTCGTCCCGCGTTGTTCGCCCGGTGAACTGGTCCATCGAGCGGTATACGCCGATGACCTTGCCGGCCACGAAATCCCAGGCCGGTCGCGGCAGCACGCCGCGCAGCAGCTGGCCCAGCTTGCTGGTCCACGGCATCAGCACCAGCGGCGTGCCGGCAAGCATCGCCCGCCACGCCCGGTCCACCACGACTTCCGGCTCCAGGATCGGGGTCAGCAGCATCGGCTTGGCGCCCGCGAACATGCCGGTGCTGATATAGGTCGGGCAAATGGTGCTTACGGCGATCTGGTCGTTGCCTTCCAGCTCCAGCCGCAGCGAATCGCTGAAGGACAGGGCCGCGGCTTTGGAGGCCGCGTAGACGCTCATATTCGGGTTGGACACCAGCGCGGCCGCCGAGGCGATGGTCAGCACCCGGCCCTTGCCCCGTCGGCCCAGCTGCGGAAGCAGGGCGTGGGTCAAGTACATCGGGGCGAGCGCGTTCACCTGCATGGCCGCGGTGATCTGCGCGGTGCTGTGCTTCGCGAAGGAGGTGCCGGTGACCACCCCGGCGTTGTTGACCAGCACGTCGATTCCCCCGCCCTCCACCGCCGTGGCGGCGTAGCGCTGGATTTGGCCCTGGTCGGCAAGGTCCACCACATGGGTCTCGACAGTGCCGCCGAGCTGGCGCAGCCCTTCGGCAGCCGCGTCGAGCTTGGCCGCGTCGATGTCCCAGATGACCACCCGTGCCGCGCCCTCGAGGCAAGCCTGCTTGGCGAAAAGCAAACCCATGCCCTGCGCGGCCCCGGTGACAAGGACGTGCAAACCGGCTACCGACTGGAGAGGTGTCTTGCCCATCAGTGAACTCCTTGAGGATCAGTATGGCAACAGCCTAGCCTGTGGCGCGGATTACACTTGGCTCATTTTCATCGAGCGCGCCCAGCAAACACCGCTAGCCTTGGATCATTGGACCGACTCGTCGAAAGGACGACCGTGCGCATTGACCGCCTGGACGCGGATTTGATCGAACTGCTCACCGAATCGCCGATGCTTCCGGTGATGGAGTGCGCCCGGCGCTTGGGTGTTGCCCGCGGCACGATCAGCAGCCGGCTGGCCCGGCTCCACGAAGCCGGCGTCATCCAGGGCATCGTCCCGCGGGTCAAGCCTGCGGGGTTCGGGTACACGCTGGTCGCATTCTGCCAGGTGGAGATCATCCAGCGCTATGGGCACGATCCGGTCGCGAGCGCATTGGAGGAATCCATCCCGGAAATCCTCGACATGTACACCGTGACCGGCAGTTCGGACTTGCAGCTGCGCGTTGTGGCCCGGACCCCCGAAGACCTGCAGGCGATTTTCAACCGCATCAACAAGGTGCCGGGTGTGGCAAGGACCTCATCCTCCTTCGCCCTGCACGAGCATTTCCAAGGAAGGACACTGCCACTGGTCGCAGCGTGCGCTAGGGCCGAGGCAGAAGTGGAAAAGACTGGGCAGATTGACTAGTAAAATGGGTTGATTGGCGGCGATTGCTATGCAGCCTGCATAGAAACAGGGGTTGCGATTGCGCCGGCAGATTCATTCAACCTACAGTCGATGCTTGTGAATCGCGACACGCGAGGATATGAGCAGGGCCACCGCTGACCACGCACCACGGCTTTGTCATACGAACGATTGCCAACCTCGTGCAGCTCTGGCAGTCAGAGAGGAAACTCATGACCCTTCACCAGCGCCCCTCCTTGCAGGAAGTGCCCGCTTACAAGCAGGGCAAGCCCGCAGCCGCTGGAGCCTCCAAGCTCTCATCCAACGAATCCCCGCATAGCCCGCTGCCCTCGGTGCTGTCCAGCATCCAGGAGGGCCTGGCCACCATCCACCGCTACCCGAGCATCGCGGCGCCCGAATTGACCGGCGCCCTCAGCTCGCAGTTCGGCGTCCCGGCGGAGCACATCACCCTGGGCGCGGGCTCGGTCGAGGTCGCGGCCCAGATCATCCATGCGGTTGCCGCCGAGGGCGACGAAGTCATCTACGCGTGGCGCTCCTTCGAGGCGTATCCTTCGCTGGTGCGGATCGCCGGAGCCACCCCGGTCGAGGTGCCCCTGGATGCCGATAGCCGCCATGATCTGCCCGCCATGCTGGCCGCGATCACCGATAAGACCCGATTGGTCTTCATCTGCAACCCGAACAACCCGACCGGCACGGTGGTGGAGGCCCGCGCGCTGGATGAGTTCATCAATGCCGTGCCGCGCAACGTGCTGGTCGTCGTCGACGAAGCCTACGTGCACTTCGACCGCTCGGCCGTGCGGGCCGATGGCATCGAGCTGTTCCGCAAATACCCGCATGTGGCCGTGCTGCACACCTTCTCCAAGGCCTACGGCCTGGCTGGCCTGCGCGTCGGATACGCCATCAGCCCGCTGGAAGTTGCCGGGAACCTGCGCAAGGTGGCCGTGCCATTTGGCGTCTCCGACTTGGCACAGCGCGCGGCAGTGGCCTCGCTGGCCGCCATCGGCGAGCTGTCGCTGCGCATCGAGGAAGTCGTCACCCAGCGCGAGCGGATGTACGAGGGCCTGGCTGCCGCCGGGTACCCGGTCGTGAAGTCGCAGGCGAACTTCGTCTGGGTGGATGCCGGCGAGGCAACCGAAGAGCTTGAAGCCAAGCTCGCCGCCGGCGGTGTAGTGGTTCGCGCCTTCCCCGGTGACGGGTTGAGGATTTCCTCCGGTACCGCACACGACGTCGATCGCGTGCTCGCGGCCCTGCCCGTCCAGGAGGCCACCGCGTGAGCGCAGTCAAAGCCCCCGAGCAGCTGCATACCGGGCTGACCCGGCGCCAGATCTCCATGATGGGCCTGGGCGGCGCGATCGGCGCTGGCCTGTTCGTCGGCTCCGGCCAGGCCATTTCCATCGCCGGTCCGGCCGTGCTGGTCTCCTACCTGATCGCTGGAACCGTCATCATCGTGATCATGGCCATGCTCGCGGAGATGGTAGCCGCCAATCCGTCCTCCGGCGCGTTCTCCACCTTCGCTGGCCAAGCCATGGGGCGCAGCGCAGGGTCCACCCTGGGCTGGCTCTACTGGATCCAGCTGGTCGTGGTGATCGCGGCCGAGGCAACCGGGGCCGCGGCCATTACCGCCGGCTGGGTTCCGGCCTTCCCGCAGTGGGCATGGGTGCTCGGCTTCGTGGTGGTCCTGACCGGAGCGAATCTGCTCGGCGTAAGGAATTACGGCCGTTTCGAATACTGGTTTGCCGTGATCAAGGTGGCTGCGATCATCGCGTTCCTGGTCTTCGGCGCCTTGGTGCTGACCCGGGTGATCCCGACGCCGGAACCAGTTGGCTTCGCCAACCTGGCCGCCCATGGCGGCTTCGCCCCCGGTGGCATGGCCGGCATCGCCGCCGCAGTCCTGATCGTCATCTTCTCCTTCGGCGGTACCGAAGTGGTGTCCATCGCGGCCGCCGAGTCCAAGGACCCGGCCGGCAACATCAAGCGCGTGGTCAAGTCCGTGATGATGCGCATCCTGTTCTTCTACCTCGGCTCGATCCTGGTCATTGTCGCCCTGGTTCCCTGGAATGATCCGGCGATCGTGGACGGCCCATTTGCGGCCGCACTGGATGTCATGCACATTCCAGGCGTGGGCTTCTTGATGAATGCCGTGGTCGTGGTCGCCTTGCTTTCGGCGATGAACGCGAATATCTACGGTTCCTCGCGCATGCTGTACTCGCTGGGCCAGCGCAAGCTCGCCCCGAGCGCCGTCACCCACGTGACCGGCAATGGCGTGCCGTCGAAGGCCGTGATCGCCTCCGTGGCCTTCTCCTTCCTGGCCGTGGGCCTGAACTGGATCTGGCCCGAGGCTGTGATGCCGATCTTGCTGAACGTGGTGGGTTCGACCATCATCTTCATCTGGTCGTTCATTGCCGTGACGCAGCTGATCCTGCGCCGCCGCGCGGACCGCGATGGCGGGCATCTGCCGTTGCGGCTGTGGGGTTTCCCGGGCCTGTCGATCGCTACGATCATCGTCCTTGCGGCGATTGTCGCCATCGCGATGACTGATCCCGCGGCGCGCACCCAGCTGCTGCTCACCGGCGGGCTGACCGCCGTGATCTGGGTGATCTCCAAGATCGCGCTGCGCGATAAGCGCGAGGAACCGGCGGACGCCTAGCTCCCGGAAGCCTAGGTCCAGCGATTGCTGGACCTAGGCTTTCCTTTTGGCCATTTCGGTGATCCAGATGGGAGCGAATGGTGAAATGCACCCGGCTGAGGTCGGGTAGTCCACCAGCACCTGCAAGGTCTCGCCGATGGCCAGGGCACGTCGGCGCAAATGCTCATGCTCGATGCCGATGTGCGCCAGGGTCGTATTCATCGCCCACTGCAGGCGATCCGGTGCGGCGCTCATTCGGGCTTCGATCGTGTCAAGCAGCTGTTCCAGGTCCAGCAGTTCCGGGGCCTTGACTACCTGGTGGGCAGTCAGCTCCCAGCCGGCAGCCAGCTGTACCGGGTCGCTCTGGCTCATGAGCAGCAGGCGGAGCTCCTCGAGCAGCTTGGATTTCTTGACGATGTAGCTCAGGAACCATGCTTGGACCTTGGGAGTGCTGGCGCCTTGGCTCCACACCTGCAGCTGTTCCAAGGTAAAGCTCCGTGGTTTGGCGATCAGCAGCGCGACCAGCCGGGTTGCGGTTTCGCCGGTAGCCCAGAGTTCGTCGGCAAGCTCCTGGTTGCTCTTCAACGACTTGGCCAAGGCGCGGAGCTTGCCCAGATTCACGCCGAAATCATCGCCGTGCTTCTCATTGACCGCGCGGTACTTGGGGTCTTCGAGCTCGGCCAGTGCCTGTTGCACTTGGGCAACTGTGCTCTGGGGTGCCAGTTCCATCTATTTTCCTCTCGCTAGTTGGGCTCAACGGGTTGGCGCAGGATCGTGCGAAGCTTTTCCGGTGCCACCTTGCGAGGGTCGCCGAGGTAGATCTCGTGGTGCTTGCCAGTCATGCGCAGTCCCTGGCCGGGTATGAATTCGTGGTGCATCGTTGCCAGGATTTCGGCTTCTGCATCGTAGGGGCCAATGTGCAGCGTCTGCACGCATTGGCCTTCAGCAAGCGACTGGAACCGGATGCGCCCAGGGCAAGGCAACGGCTTCTTCGCCTGGGCGGTTTCCAGAGCCCTCGCGTAGTCGTCCTCGTTGATCCACGCCGGGACCATCAGCATCATGGTCCAGCTCCACTGTTCCTTGTCTCTCCGTTCGGTAAAGACCGCCATATCCTCGGCCCACCACAAGCCTTCCAGCGGCGGGACGACATAGTCCTTGCCTTGCGCCTTGCTCGCGAATTTGAGTTTGTAGGCCACCGGATACAAGGTTTGCAGGGCTTGCTGGTACAAGTTGCTGGTATTCGGGTCACCTGATCCATCGAACATCAGGTAGCGCATCGCTGGCACCTGCAGGACACGGAACTGCCCGGCCACGGACCGATAGCTGTCCAGCGATTTCTTGAAGTCGATTTTCGCCGTCAATGTCTCCCCTGGAATCTTTCCGCTCAGAACCACTTGCGCCATTTGAATACACCATATAGTGCGGCAGCAAATCCCAGCATGAGGCCGGCAGCAATCGGGTAGCCGAAGGTCCAATGCAGTTCTGGCATGTTCTCGAAGTTCATCCCGTAAATCGCTGCAATCAAGGTCGGGGCGAACAGGATCGCTGCCCAACCGGAAATCTTCTTCATGTCCTCGTTCTGGCGCTGGGCTACGAGGGTGGAATTGACGCTCAAGATCTGCGATAGCGCATCCCGGTATTCCACGGCTTGGGTATGCGCGCGGGTGAGGTGGTCAGTGACATCCTGCAGGTAGGTTTCCAGCTCGGCGGGCACCGGGTACTTCTTGAACCCGTCGTCGAGCGATTGCACGACCTCCAGCAATGACGCGGTCGCATGCTGCATATCGATCACTTCTTGGCTCAGGCGGTAGATGCGTTCGGTGACTGCGGCATCGCCACTGAAGACTTGCCGTTCGATCTGCTCCTTGTCGATCCCCAGGCCGTGGAGCACGGGGGCGTATCCATCAACAATCGCATCAAGTATCCGGTACAGCACTGCTTCGGCGCCCAAGCGGAGCAGCTCCGGGTCTTTGAGCAGCACCTGGTCCTTGCGAAGCTTGCCGTTCCTGATTGACTCGACGAATTCCTCGCCGTCTGTGCCGTCGATCCACCGGTGGTCCTGGCAGAGCACCGCCACAGCGCCTTTGCGCATCAGGATGTGGAACTCGGACAGCTCGACTTCTTCGGATTCATCGAGGTACAACGCTGAGCGAACTACCAGCAGGAGCACCTCGCCGTAGCGTTCGAGTTTAGGCCGCTGGCGGGCGTGCACGAGGTCTTCGGCCAGCACTGGATGCAGTTCCCACGCCTCGGTGAGATCGTGGATGTCAGCTTCATCCGGCGTGGGATACAAGGACAAAGCAATGCGCTGATCACCAGTCTGGCCGAACGCCAGCGCATCGGCCGCGCTCGTGCCTTCCGGAGCGGATTCCACGTTGCCATCATCAATATAGCGAACAGCCATCGAGGTATGCGACGAATTCTGGGTACCGAAAAATGGTCGGGAATTCGCAGCCCGGCGTTGAACACGTGACATATTGCTCCTGAATGATCTTCGTTCATTCAAGTATCGCAACTCCGGCGAGAATACCGGCGCTGAAACGGTCCTCCGCTTGTCGGCGGCTGAATCTTGCTAGGGGGTTCTCAAGGTTCGACGATTTCTACGTCCAGCTCCCCCGCGCGCCACTTAGCTGTCGTTTCATCCGCCAACGCTTCAGCTTCCAATGCCTCTGCGGGAGTCATGAAATACGTATTGATCCGCAATTTCTGTTCCGGATCCAATTCTGGTGAAAGCAATACCATCGGTCTGCTCTCCGGAATCTTCACCGCGTGGAACAACCCGCAATGCCGGGCAATGTGGTGTATCAGGCAATTCAACCCGGCAGACTTGATATCCGTTCGTCCACCCTTTTCCCACGCGTCCAGATGATCAATTTCGCACCGTTCTACGGGCATGCTGCATCCAGGATAGGAACAGCCCCGGTAGGCTGCCCGGATCGCACGGCGCTGGGACTTGGAATACAGCCGTTGCGTCCGGCCTAAATCGAGGGGCAGGCTCTTGCCATTGAGCACTACCGGATAAACTCCGGCATTGCACAGCGCAGTTCTGACTTCACCAGCAGACAAGGACATCCCACTGCTGTTGACCGCGTAGTCTTGTGCTTGCTCTTGCATCTTGTCCCAATTCAGAATGATGCTCACCTGCGGTGCGACCAACCCAGCACGTTGACCCGGCGGGTCACTGGTGCTCGTCCTGTCACTCATCAGCATTGCCATGAATCCAACTAAACGGCGTCGCTCGGGCTTCAAATCCTCCCATGGAGTGACAGCACCAGTGGTAGCTGATTCAGTATTGCGTTCTTCAGGATCTCCCGGTTGGCAACATTCTTCCTCGTCATCCGAGGTCTCCGAAACTTGTTCGTTGTTGTCTGCCGGCGGACTATCGTCTTCGGTTTCTTCGTCCGCCACCGGATCGTCTTTTGCCCAGTCCGGTTTGGACTCCGCATCGTCCCAACCGGAGCCCTGCTGACCCGTGAATTGAGCCTCGGCTTCTTTCAAGCCGTCCCTGTTCCCGGCCACGGTGGCAGGATTGTCCAGTTGCGCGAAGTAGGCCTCGATATACGCCGCCTGGGAGGGCAACACACGAAGCGTATACTCGATCAGGCCCTGGCGCATGCCCTTCTTGAAGATGCCAATGCGCTCCAGCAGAGCTTTCAGCGGGCGTTTGCCGGCTTTCACCTGAGCCACCAAGTCATTGATGTGCTTACGAGCCGATTTGGGTTCTGAGCGCAGGAAAGCGACTGATTCAGCTTCCAATCGCGCTTTCTCCGCCTGGCCGGCTTCATCGTCGCCGAAATCATTACGTGCAGAATGCAGCTTCAAGGCCGTAGAAGCTACCAAGCGCGGGTCCACATCCGGGGCTTCGAATTGCGCGGCTAACTCCGGGAGCCACGGCTCTACCGGTTGCCCTGCTTGATCGACACCACCTAGCAGGCAGTCGGCTTGGACTAGCCGAGTTCCTGCAGTGCCGCGCGGAATATTCAGCCAGTCGGTCATCATGCCTTTGGCATCTTTGAAATGGGTGCGCCCGGTAGTGGCATGTCCTTCGGCGGCTTCAAGTTGTTCCAGCGTGGGATCGACACCAGCATCGCTGATCGCTTGGAAGGAGGCATGATCAAGTTTGTGTGCACCGGTGCGGCGTAGGGCATGAGCTGCGTGGACCTGTGCTCGACTGAGCTTTTGGTTGAGTTCCTCGACATACAGCGCGAATATCGCAGCGTGGCCGGCCGGTACGTCGCCGGACAGGATCGAAGTAGCCAAGGCGATTAGCTTGCCCGCCTCGACCAGATTCGATAGTGCTTGTGCCGTCACTGTGCTCATGGGATACAGCATGCCGTGGGCATCGCGGGCACCGGCGGTGGGCAACACGGTTTGTGGAAAACAAAAAATCCTGAAATCCCGGACGAACCGAAATTTCAGGATTTTAATTTGTGGAGGTAAGGGGATTCGAACCCCTGACCTTCTGCATGCCATGCAGACGCGCTACCAACTGCGCCATACCCCCAAAAGGATTGCTGCCCTGATCAGGCAACTCCATAATCATAGATGACTACCTGATCAGGATGCAAATTGAGGGTTACTTCTGGTTTTCAGAAAGTTCCTCAGGCAGCTCGATGACTGGGCAGTCGGCCCACAGGCGTTCGAGCGCGTAGAAGATGCGGTCTTCCTGGTGCTGAACGTGGACGACTACGTCGCCGTAGTCCAGCAGGACCCAGCGGCCCTGGCCGAAGCCTTCACGGCGGATCGGACGCATGCTGTACTCGTCGAGCACCTCAGCGACGATTTCGTCGACGATTGCGTTCACCTGAGGTTCTGATCCACCAGAGACAATCAAGAAAGCGTCGGTGACGCCCAAGCGGTCGGCAACGTCCAGCGCGACCATGTTTTCTGCCATCTTCTCGGAAGCCGCGTGCGCGGCAACCTTCACGAGGGCAATTGATTCTGCGTGTGCTCCCATAGAGTGGGGTGTCTCCTTATAGAGGTGTAGATCGAGAACCTAATTGTCCTACGAAAACTAGTTGCCAAGCAACATGATCAAGCCAGCAATCAATGCTGCACCGCCCACGCTGAGGGCGACGATCATCGCGATCAGCATGTTATTGGCGCGGCGGAGGCCGTGCGCCTGCACGTCAAGTGGCTGCAAGCCCTGTGCATTGACCGCATCGATGCGTGGCATGTCAACGTCCGGGGCCGGTCGGGCCGTATGGGTTTTAGCCTTCTGATCCGCCGGCGCCTTTGGCGCAGGCTTAGCGGCTGGTTTTGCAACTGGCTTGGCTGCAGGCTTGGCCGGTGCCTTGGCCGCAGGCTTGGCGGGGGCCTTCGCTGCGGGTTTGGGCGCCGGCTTGGCCATAGGCTTCTTGGCTGCTGGTGCCGCTTCGTCCTTCTTGGAACTGAGCTTGCCGCCGGCGTTGAAGTCCAGCGAAACACTCTGCGTCTTGGGCCCTTGCACGCCGGTTTTGGCGATGCGGTCCTCGACCTCGCGAATGTTGCCCATGGCGCCGGTGAAAGGATCGGAGGCCTTGTCGTCCTTGCCCTGGTTGGCATTCTGGATGCGCAGGCGTTCACGTTCCGCGGCACGGCGGGAAATGATGGCCGCGCGGGCTGCCATTTCACGCTGGTGGGCGAGCACTTCGAGATCGATCTCGGAGTCGTCCTCCCCCAGCAGGTTTGGATCGACCGGGGTCTTCGGCGCGTGGGCACGGCGGGCGGCTAGCGCCTGCTCGACGCTCATGACCGTAGTCTCCGGGGCGTCTTCCTTGGGCGCAGGCTTCTTGGCGGCCGGGGCCTTCGGCTCGGCCTTGCCCTGGTCTGCCAGCGCCTGGAGGCGCAGTTGACGGCGGGTCAGCGGCTTAGGTTCCTCCGCGGGGGCGACCGTTGGAATATTAGTGGTCAGCGCGCCGACCTCTTCTTCCAGGCGACGACGCTCGCGCAAGGCCTCGCGGTCACGGGCACGGCGCAACGACGCCCGTTCGCCCAGGGACTCTTCGGACTGTGATGCGCTAGCTGGCTCAGCTGCAGGCTTTGCGCTGGGAGCCTTGGCTGGGGCTCCAGCAGGCTTGGCCGCTTCTGGCTTGGCACCAGCGGCCTTGGCGGCTGGCTGGGCCGGCTTGGCTGGAGCTGGTTTTGCCGGCTCTGGCTTGGGTGCAGGCTTGGCCGGCTGCGGCTTGGCTGGAGCTGGTTTGGCTGGCTCTGCCTTGGGTGCCGGCTTGGCCTTTGGGGTCGCGTCAGATTTCGCTGGCTTCGCCGAATCCTCGGCCTTTTCCGCGCTTTTCGACGCGTGCTCCTTGGCTGCCTGCTCGGCCTTGCTGTTGGCCAGCAAAGCTTCCATCTCAGCACGTCGTTTTTCGCGCAGAGCTCGCCTGCTTGAAACCGGCTGCGAGTTATCGCTCATCCTGATGCTTCTCCCGACCGCATAGACAAATACCGTCACCCTTACCTAGAGATTATGCCGTGCTACCCCACCTTATGTGAGGTTACGACTCGGTATACAGCCCATATTTTGCAATGTACTGCACCACACCGTCCGGCACAAGATACCAAACCGGCTTGTCGGCGGCGACACGCTCCCGGCAATCGGTAGAGGAAATTGCCAGTGCCGGAATTTCCAATTGCGAGACATTGTCGCGACCCACATCCGCGATGACATAGCCAGGGCGGCTCACGCCAACGAAGTGGGCGAGGTCGAAGACCTGGTCGATGTCGCGCCAGCTCATGATCTGGCTCATCGCGTCGGCACCGGTAATGAAGAAGAGCTCCGCATCCGGGCGCAAGGCGCGCAGATCGAGCAAGGTGTCACGCGTGTAGGTGGCGCCTTCGCGGTCGACGTCGACCCGGCTTACGGTGAAGCGCGGGTTCGACGCGGTGGCGATCACGGTCATCAGGTAGCGGTGCTCGGCGCTGGTGACCTGGCGATCGGCCTTCTGCCAAGGCTGGCCGGTGGGCACGAAAACGACCTCATCCAGACCGTACTCGGCGGCTACCTCGCTGGCAGCGACCAAGTGGCCATTGTGGATGGGGTCAAAAGTACCGCCCATCACGCCGAGGCGCAATGGGCGGTCTTGAGGCTTTTGCTCTGCCAAGACTAGTGGCTATGCGGTACGTGAGTCTTGAACTGGCGGTGGGTGTCCTCTGGTTCAGGCTTTGCCTCGTGGCGGTTGCCTACGTTGGTGTAGGAAACGGTAATCAGCAGCAGGACCATCAGTGCTGCGAAGATGCCACCACCGACGATCACAGCGAAAGTGTGAGGATCCATGCCGGTGGAAGCGGCTTCCGAAGCCAAAATCAGCGCGTTCAAGATAATTCTCCAGTCGTTTTCACGAGTTCGCTAAGCCAGCAACCTGGGCGGCTGGATCAGTAGCTCGAAAAGTAACGGTACGTTTCTTCTACATCGTACCGAAAAGGGCGGTCAGAAACTATTTGCGAATGTGCCCGTCGCCCTGGACGATCCACTTGGTCGTGGTCAGTTCGGCCAGGCCCATCGGTCCGCGAGCGTGCATCTTCTGGGTTGAGATGCCCACTTCTGCGCCCAGGCCCAGCTGCCCGCCGTCGGTGAACCGGGTCGAGGCGTTGACAATCACCGCGGCCGAGTCGATCTCCGCCACGAACTGCTCGGAAGCAGCCAGCGTGGAGGTGATGATCGCCTCGGTATGGCCGGTGGAGTAGGCGCGGATGTGCTCCAGGGCCTGGTCCATGCCATCGACGACCTTCACCGCGATGTCCAGGTCCAGGTACTCGTTGCGCCAGTCATCCTCCCCCGCCGGGATGGTCGGCAGCTGCGGAACCAGCGCGGCGGCACGGTCGTCCGTGTGCAATCTCACGCCGGCCGCGGCCAGGGCCTGCAGCACTGCCGGGGCCACAGCGGCATCCTTGTGGACCAGCAGGGTCTCCACGGTGTTGCAGACGCTGGGGCGGTGGGTTTTCGCGTTGAGCAGGATATCGACGGCCATTTCCTCGTCGGCGCTCGCGTCGAGGAAGATGTGCACATTGCCTTCGCCGGTTTCGATGACCGGGACCTTGGCGGTGGTGACCACGCGCTGGATCAGCTCGCGGCCGCCACGCGGGATGAGCACGTCGATCTTTCCGCGCGCGCCCATCATGGCGTCGGCACCGGCACGGCCGAATTCGTCGACCGAGATCACGATGTCGCGGGGCAGGGAGACGGACTCCAGCGCGTCGCGGATCACCGCGACCAGCGCCTGGTTGGAGTTCAGCGCCGCCGAACCGCCACGCAGCAGCACCGAGTTGCCGCTCTTGAGCGCCAGGCCGGCGATGTCCACGGTGACGTTCGGACGCGCTTCGTAGATGGTGCCGATGACGCCCAGCGGGACGTTGACCTGGCGCATGCGCAGGCCGTTGGGCAGGGTTTCCCCGCGCACCACGCGACCGACCGGGTCGGGCAGGCCAGCGAGTTCATGCAGCGCGGAAATCAGGCCGTCGATGCGCTTGCCATCGAGCTTCAACCGGTCCAGCAGGGCCTCGGAGGTGCCATTGGCGCGGCCGGCAGCCAGGTCCTTCTCGTTGGCGCGCAGGATCATCGCACGGTTCTGGTCGATGCGCGAAGCCATGGCAGCGAGGGCGCGGTCCTTCCAGTCGCGGTTGGCGCGCTTGAGGATCCGTGCGGCGCGGCGTGCACGGTCGGCCAGCTGGTGGACCGAGGTGGTGACGTCGGTGGTCGTTTCTTCGGTGTTTACGGCATCCATACTCATGCTCCTCATTCTAGAAAATGGGTTCGATCAAAGCTAGGTCGTCAACATGCACTACTGATCTGTCGTAACCTTCGCCCAGCTCTTCAACCAGATCCGTGGTGTTGTGTCCGAGCATCTCGGGCAGTTCATGGGAGCTGAAGTTCACCAGCCCGCGAGCGAAGGGGTTTCCTTCCGCGTCGCAGATCTCTACGGCGTCGCCAGCCTCGAATTCCCCACGGACTGCGGTAATGCCGGCTGCCAGCAGCGAGTTGGTTCCCTTTTCGATGGCCTTGACTGCGCCGGCATCCAGGATCAGCTTGCCTTCGATGGAAGCCAGGTAGGCCAGCCAGACGTCGCGGGCCGAACGGCGGGAGTTGCGGGCCGCGAACCAGGTGCCTACATCCTGTCCGCGCAGCGCCTTGGCGGCGTTGTCGGTGCTGGTCACCAGGGTGGGAATGCCCGCCGAGGAGCTCAGGGTCGCGGCATCGACCTTGGTGATCATGCCGCCGGTGCCGACTCCGGCTGCACCCGGGGTGCCCAGGTCTACCGCTTCGAGCTCGTCGGGGTGCTCGATGGTGGTGATGCGACTGCCGCCGTCATCAGGGTGCGCGTCGTAGACCGAGTCCACGTCGGAGAAGAGCAGCAGCGCGTCGGCCTTGACCAGGTGGGCCACCAGCGAGGCGAGGCGGTCGTTGTCGCCGAAACGGATTTCGCGGGTGGCGACCGCGTCATTTTCGTTCACGATGGGCAGCACGCCCAGGTTCAGCAAGCGAACCAGGGAACGCAGCGCGTTGGTGTAGGAAGAGCGGCGCATCAGATCGTCGGCGGTGAGCAGCACCTGGCCTACGCGCTGGTCGTACTCATCGAAAAGCTGGGTGTACTGCGCCAGCAGCAGACCCTGGCCAACGGCCGCCGCGGCCTGCTGGGTGGCAAGGTCCTTGGGACGCTTGGCCAACCCGAGCGGGGCCAGACCGGCGGCAATGGCACCTGAGGATACAAGAATGACCTCGGTACCGTTGTTGACAGTTTCAGCGAGAGTGTCCACCAGGAACTTCAACCGCTCGTGGGATATCCCGCCGCTGACCGTGGTCAGCGAGCTGGATCCAACTTTGACCACTAAGCGCTTGGCTTGAGGCAGTTGGTGGGGCGAGGTAATGGCTGAAATTGTTTTGGTGGCACTTTCACTCATACTTTAATTTTCCTCCTGGGTTGCCTTTGGTTCCGCAGTCTTTCGTCCGTACTTGGAGTCAACCGATTCGGTCCAGACGCCGGCCTTGCGTTCGGCTTCCAGCTCGGCGCGAGCCGATGCCTTGGCCGCCCGGCGCTCTTCGTGCTCGGCACGCTTTTCCTCGCGGGTCTTGCGATCGCCGCGATCCTCGAGGCGGATGTCCTCGCCGCGTCGGCTGCCGCCGAGCAGTTCGGCGCCGGCTGCCATAGTTGGCTCCCAATCGAAGACCACTGCGTTGTCCTCGGCGCCGATGATTACCGCGTCCCCTGGCTTGGCACCGGCCTTGAACAGCTGGTTTTCGACACCCAGCTTGGCCAGGCGGTCAGCCAGGTAGCCGACAGCTTCATCGTTGCGGAAATCGGTCTGCATAATCCAGCGTTCCGGCTTTTCACCGATAACTCGCCACATTGGCTCAAAGTTCTGCTCCTCGCGGCGGATGGTGAACTCGGCACGCTTGGTGGTACGTGGACGAATCACAGGCACCTCGACTACTGGGGCTTCAACAACCTGTTCAGCGCGTGCCTGCTCTACCAATTCAGCCATAGCGAAGGACAGATCACGCAATCCGTTACGCGAGAGCGCGGAGATCTCGAAGACGCGGTAACCGCGTTTTTCCAACTCAGGGCGCACGAATTCAGCCATGTCGGCACCGTCTGGCATGTCAACCTTATTAAGTGCGATCAGCTTCGGGCGCTCGATCAGCGGCACGATGGTGCCGTCGGTGCCGGCGAAGGTGGAGTCGGCTTCGTAGTTGGCCAGCTCTGCTTCGATGATGTCCAGGTCGCTGATTGGGTCGCGGTCCGCTTCCAGCGAGGCGCAGTCCAGCACGTGCACGATGGCGGCACAGCGCTCAACGTGGCGCAGGAACTCGTGGCCCAGCCCCTTGCCTTCGGAGGCTCCAGGGATCAGGCCAGGCACGTCGGCGACGGTGAAGCGGGTTTCGCCTGCTTCGACGACACCCAGGTTAGGCACCAGGGTGGTGAACGGGTAGTCGGCGATCTTCGGGCGTGCCGCGGACACGGCGGCGATCAGCGAGGATTTGCCGGCCGATGGGTAGCCCACCAGCGCGATATCCGCCATGGACTTCAGTTCCAGGACGATATCCTGGCCGGTCCCGGGAATGCCCAGCAACGCGAAGCCCGGGGCCTTGCGCTTGTCCGAGGCGATGGACGCATTGCCCAGGCCGCCCATGCCGCCTATTGCGGCGATGTATTCATCGCCCGGCTTGACCAGGTCGCCGAGGATGTCGCCGTCCTTGGTCTTGATGACGGTGCCGGCAGGTACGCCCAGGACCAGGTCCTCGCCGCTCTTGCCCGGATGCAGACCGCCCTTGCCCGGCTCGCCGTTGCCGGCCTTGCGGTGCGGCAGGTGGTGGAAGTCCAGCAGCGTGGTGACCTGGGGGTCGACGCGCAGGATGATGTCTCCGCCCTTGCCGCCGTTGCCGCCGTCGGGACCGCCAAGCGGCTTGAACTTCTCACGCTTGATGGACACACAACCGTGGCCACCATTACCTGCGGTGACATGAAGGGTTACGCGATCAACGAATGCAGCCACGGGGCCATCTTCTCCTAGTACGGGGTTGCGAGGGTTACTCGCTTAAAAGTCTAACTATGCACGCAAGGGGCGGACCGAAATCGGCCCACCCCTTGTGTACTAAAAAATTTGCCTGTTGCCTGAATTAGGCAGCAGCCACAATGTTCACCACGCGGCGACCACGACGGGTGCCGAACTCGACTGCGCCAGCAGCCAATGCGAACAGGGTGTCATCCTTGCCACGGCCTACGCCGGCGCCTGGGTGGAAGTGGGTGCCACGCTGGCGAACGATGATTTCGCCTGCCTTGACTTCCTGTCCACCATAGCGCTTTACGCCTAGGTACTGTGCGTTGGAATCGCGACCGTTGCGAGTGGAACTCGCACCTTTCTTATGTGCCATGCCTTTTAGCCTCTTTCGCTACAAAAATGGATTCTACGATTGCCTGAATTAGGCGATCGAGGTGACCTTGACCTTGGTCAGAGCGGCACGGAAGCCCTGGCGCTTCTTGTAACCGGTCTTGTTCTTGTACTTCTGGATTACGATCTTCTCGCCGCGAAGGTTTTCTACAACCTCAGCGGTGACCGTGACCTTAGCCAGATCGGCAGCTGCGGAAGTTACCTTCTCGCCATCTACCAACAGCAAAGCTGGAAGCTCGATGGAGCTGCCTGGGGCAGCCTGAAGACGGTCAACGGTGATGAGGTCTCCAACGGAAACCTTCTCCTGGTGGCCGCCTGCGCGGACAATTGCGTACACCACGTGGGTACTCACTTCTACTCGACGTTTATTGTCTTACCGGCGCAGATATCGACCCGAACACCCACAAAGTGGATGCGATCCCGGGGATCTCATGCGCTTGTGCCTTGACGCCGAGCGGACCAAAAGTCCGTGATCTTGGCGTTTAGCACCGATCAACTAGATTACGCTAGTCCACACCGCTGGAGCAAATACAAACTGCCCCAGCGAGGGAAGCGTGATCAAGTTCATCTATTTCAGTTCGCGTACTGGAACACCCACACCGAGCATTACCGGTTGCCCGGCAGGCTCAGCTGGCTTATCTTTCTGCGAACCGGAGGCATCCATCTGAACTACCGAACCGGTAGCGGCGGATACCTCTGCCACGAGAACCTCTGCAGTCGCATCGCCCTGGACCGAGGTGGCCCGACGACTGCGACGCTTTGGCTTCGTGGAATTCTGTGGGGCTGCCGCGGTGGCGGCTGCTGGGACGGAAGCCGCGGGGCTGCTGGACTCAGCAGGAGCGCTGGCAGCAGGCATGGCCAGGCCGGTAAGCACCGGCTGGTCCTGCTGTGCCGCTTCCTGCGGACGCGAAGCACGGCGTGAGCGCTTGCGCGGCTGCTCCTGGGGCGTCGAGGCGGCAACAGGCTCAGGAGCAGCATGCTGTTCCTGGTTGGCCTGAGCTTCCTCGTTGCCCGAAGCGTTTTCCTCGGACTGGTTGCGGCCGCGTCCACGGGAGCGTGAACGGCGGCGCGGCTTGCGGCTGCCGTCCTGCTCGTCGCTGGACTCATCCTGGCCCGGCAACGCTGCTTCCAGCGCTTCCAGGGTAACCGAGGCCTCGGCGGCCTGCGCAGACGCCGCGGACTTGGCCACAGGAATCTGTTCGCCCTCGATGCTCACTGCGTTTTCAGCAGCGGCATCCAGGTGCGAAGCGGCGGCAATGCTGGCCAGGGCGTTGCGCGTGGCTTCGTCCTTCTCCCCTGCTGCCGGCTCCTGCTTCTCAACTGGCTTCTGCTCGTCCTTCTCGCCGCCACGACGGCGGCGGGAGTTGCGGCTTGGCTTGTCGTTGAACTTCTTGCTGTGCGCTTCGCCCTGCGAGTTGAAGCTCTTGCGCGATTCAACTGGCTCTTCGTGGGTGATGAAGCCAGCACCTGCACAGTGCTCGCACTCTTCACCGAAGACTTCGAGCAGGCCGGTGCCCATGCGCTTGCGCGTCATCTGGACCAGGCCCAGCGAGGTCACTTCAGCAACCTGGTGCTTGGTCCGGTCGCGGCCCAGGCACTCCACCAGGCGGCGCAGCACCAGATCGCGGTTGGATTCCAGGACCATGTCGATGAAGTCGATGACGATGATGCCGCCGATGTCACGCAGGCGCAACTGGCGGACCACTTCTTCGGCCGCTTCCAGGTTGTTCTTGGTCACGGTCTCTTCGAGGTTGCCTCCCGAACCGGTGAACTTGCCGGTGTTCACGTCGATGACGGTCATCGCTTCGGTGCGGTCGATGACCAGCGAACCACCCGAAGGCAGGAAGACCTTGCGGTCCAGCGCCTTGGCGATCTGCTCGTCCACACGGAAGTTGGCGAAGATGTCCTCTTCGGCTTCCCACTTCTCCAGACGGCCCATCAGATCCGGCGCCACGTACATGACGTAGGCCTCGATGGTGTCCCAGGCGTGGTCACCGGAGACGATCAGCTTGGTGAAGTCCTCGTTGAAGACGTCGCGGACCACCTTGATGGTCAGATCGGGTTCCGAGTACAGCAGTTCAGGAGCCAGGGTCTTGGTGGAGTTGGCCTGCTCTTCGATGCCTTCCCACTGCGCACGCAGCCGGTTGATATCGTTGGTCAGTTCTTCCTCGGAAGCGCCTTCGGCGGCGGTGCGCACGATGACGCCCGCGTTTTCCGGCAGGTGGTCCTTCAGGATCTTCTTCAGTCGCTGGCGTTCGACATCCGGGAGCTTGCGCGAGATGCCGGTCATCGAACCACCTGGCACGTAGACCAGGTAGCGGCCGGGCAGGGAGATCTGGCTGGTCAGCCGGGCGCCCTTGTGGCCTACCGGGTCCTTGGTGACCTGCACCAGGACCGAGTCGCCAGCCTTCAGGGCGTTCTCGATGCGGCGCGGCGCGCCTTCGAGAGCGGCTACGTCCCAGTTCACTTCGCCTGCGTACAGCACGGCGTTGCGGCCGCGGCCGATATCCACGAAAGCAGCTTCCATGGATGGCAGCACATTCTGCACCTTGCCGACGTACACGTTGCCGATCAGCGAATCCTGCTGGGTCTTGGAGACGAAGTGCTCTGCAAGCACTCCATCTTCCAGTACGCCGATCTGGATGCGGTCCTCGCGCTGGCGCACGATCATCTTGCGCTCGACGGATTCGCGGCGGGCCAGGAACTCGGCCTCGGTGATCACCTGGCGGCGGCGACCGGTTTCGCGTGATTCGCGGCGGCGCTGGCGCTTGGCTTCCAATCGGGTGGAACCGCGCACCGAAGCGACCTTGTCGTTGACCGAGCTGTGGCTTTCGATGCTGCCACGCGGGGCTCGCACACGGGTAACGGTGTTCGGCGGATCATCCTGCGAGCCGCCCTCAAGTTCCAGATCCACTTCCCCGCGGCGACGGCGGCGGCGGCGACGCGAAGTCACGTCGTCGGCATCGGCGTCTGCCTCGGGATCTGCGGCAGCTGCGCGGCGAGCAGGTTCCTGCTTCTTCGCAACAGCCTGGGCCAGAACAGCCTGAGCTGTTTCCGGCACGGCGAAAGGATTCAAAATCATGGTGCTGCCGTGTTCGGCCAGCAGCATGCCGGTCTGGTCAACGTCGTTCGCTTCCTCAACCGGTGCAACTTCCTGCTCGGCCGGGGCAGCGATTTCAGCGCTCTGCTCCTGGACGTCTTCCTGCCTGTCCTGGACGTCTTCCTGCTTGGTCGCGGCGAGCTCTACAGCCTCGTCATTCGCGGTATTGCGCACTGCCTGCGCCCGGCGTTCGGCCTGGCGGCTGGCCCGCTTAGTGGAATCAGGGGTGGAAATCTGGGTGCGGCGGGTGGCCCGCCAGCGGTATGGGCTTTCTTCGACACCGGCAGCGGCATTGAGTTCGGCCAAGGTCATGGCGCGACGCAGTGGTCGCGCGGGTGTGGTTGAAACACTGGTACGGCGGGCTCGTGTTGAACGGTTGCCCCGCTTATTACCTTGCGTTCCGCCCTTTCGTTGATTTGCTGCGCTCATTTAAATTCGCGTACTCCTACTATGTCCCGCTCGGGCATCCTCCACAGACGGCGCCGTTGCTGAAACTACAATCATCACGTGTCGCTTGGCCTACTTATCTTCCAGTAGTCCGGACACAAAAGCTCGCTATTTTCCGCGGGTTCGACGCTGGTCCAAATTTCTGAACCAGGCGCAAATCCTGCGGATCAACGTGGCCTAAGAAAACCGGCTGCTTTCCTTTGCAGCCCTACGATCCGCGGTATTCCCCCGGGAGGCGCACATATTGGGCACTCAACCGAAGCGATGCATCGCCTGTCGATCTGTTGTTTCAAAAGTCTGTCGTCGGGTTGAAAGCAGACTGTGGATCCGCGAACAACCATTCCCATTCTCTCATATTTCGTTCACGCCTTGTTCATTGCTTCTCACCAGATGCACAGAAATGCTTCCTAGGATGAAAAAGGCCTTCGCGGAATAACCCGCTTTCCTATGAACTTATGGAATAGTCAAAACATGGTTTCATCACAAGAAAATAGCCACGGCTCGGGCGTGTTGCCCTGGTGGGCTAAGGAACGCGGCTTCGGGCTGTTCATCATCGTTACGGGATTGATCTCTTGGCTCGCCGCCGGAATCCTGGTTCTGGAACGCTTGGAGTTGTACAAGAACCCCGACTACATCACCAGTTGCGACGTCAATCCCTGGATCTCCTGTGGCACCGTGATGAAATCCGAGCAGGCAGGAATCTTCGGATTCCCCAATCCCTTCTTCGGGATTGTTTGCTTCGCTGTTGTTATCGCCATCGGCTTCGCCCTGCTCGCCGGCGCAACAAACCTGAAGCGCTGGTTCTGGCTGTGCTTCCAGTTGGGCATCACCGCGGCTATGGGCTTGGTGATCTGGTTCTGGTCCCAGGCCCTGTATGAAATCAACGCCCTGTGCCCTTACTGCATGGTCGTGTGGGCCATGACGATTCCCTTGTTCGTGTTCACAACCGCACGCAATGTGCTTACCGGCGTGATTCCTGCTGGAGCCGGCGTGAAGAAGTTCTTCGCCGAGTGGAGCTGGATCATTACCGCCGTCATCTTGGCGCTCGTTGCCGCATCGGTCGTCCTGCGTTTCCCGCTCGCCTTCTTCGGCTAGAGCCCGGCTTCCATGCCCACCTGC
>NZ_JBLVOC010000006.1:38576-39425 GCF_053543575.1 Glutamicibacter sp. AGC84 | reverse complement strand
GGGCCCCCGCAGTGCTGTTCCTGGCGCTCCCCCACCCCGCCGCCAACCAGGTCGGCCGGCCTTGTGCCACTGCTTGTTGCACCCCGGCGCGCCACCGGCGCCAAGACATCCCGCTTCGGCCTTCGATCCGCGTCAAAACGGCCATCGGCAAGGCCGGAAAGGGTTCGCCGTCAACGATCTTCCGGATACTGCCCAGCTAGACCCGGTAGATTAGAAGCATGGCAAGTGACATATGGAACACAGAAAATGCCCAGGACTACGGAATCAACCTGCTGATTTCCGAACACCTTCGGCTCCGTGAACTACAAGAGGAAGATCTTGCGTTCCTCACCCAATGGTGGAATAGCCCAGAATTCATGGCCCTGCAGGGCAACCTGGTACTTCCCCACCCGATCACCGAAGCCGCAGAACTCTTCAAATCGCGCAGCGTCAACCGTGGCACCACCGACGGCGTGGGACTTTCCATCACGCTTCCCGATGACACGCTGATCGGGCACACCGCTTTGTACGACTACAACGCGCCGGCCCGTTCGGCCGAATTGATGATCATGATCGGTGGTTCAAATGTGGGCCAAGGCTATGGCACCATGGCCACCAAGATGATCATCGACTACGGCTTCCGCGAGATGGGCCTGAACCGCATCGGCTTGAACGCCTGGGCGTACAACGAGCGCGCACTGCGCACCTTCAACCGCGCAGGATTCCGCGAAGAGGGCCGGGTGCGCCAGGCTGGATTCCACGATGGGTCGTTCCACGACAAGATCATCATGGGCCTGCTGGCCAAGGAGTACTTCAACGCCAAGTAGTCCGCACAGGCAGAGAACGAGACCTTAACAGAGCTGGGGGGGG
>NZ_JBLVOC010000006.1:0-38554 GCF_053543575.1 Glutamicibacter sp. AGC84 | reverse complement strand
CCCCCCCCAGCTCTGTTGCGTCAGTTCACTTCTGGACCAGACCCGCATAATCGGTCTGATAGCCCGTTACCGGCTGGTGAGGGATTTCTTCCCAGCGTTCTGGATCTTCTTGCTGGACTTCGCCCGATGCCATTCCGAGCAGCAATTCCTTGAGCGCAAGAACATTTTGGCGAATCAACTTGCCGCAGGACTTCTGACCGAGGCTTCCGTCACTGCTATTTCCACTGGTTTCAAAGAAGACCACCGGGTTTCGATGCCCATCGGCATTGAGCCCCCGGTAGTTCAAGCCCAGCATCATTGCAGAGACGACGCCGCAGGAATGCCGAAGAAATCAGCCCGTGGGTGCACGAATCAATGCCTTCGGGCACGAAAACGGGATAGTGGCCAGTGCGAACGCCAAAAAATCAGCATTTCGGTGTTGCCTTGGGACCTTGTCAAGTCGTTAGCCTATTGTTAGAGCTATCAGAACCAGCTACAAGGAGCGACTATGGCTTTTTTCCGTAAGGTCAGGCCCGCCGCGTTGTTGAAAAAGCAACCTCAGGACGACAAGCCGACACCCGCCGAGCACCACCGTGTTCCGGCCAAGGACGCCAAACCAGATTTCACGGTCACCAGCCTGTGGACCGACTTGCTAGGACGCCTAGGCATTCGAAGCGCCCAGCTGCTGGTAGTTGGCGCGCTGGCAACATTCCTCATCATCGGCATGCTCCGCTTGACCATGATCGTGATCCCCACGTTGCTGGCCGTCATCATTTCCTGTGCGTTGTGGCCCCTGGTGGTCAAGCTGCGCAAGTTTGTTTCCCCGATGCTGGCAGCATGGATCGTTTTCCTCGGGTCCCTATTGGTCCTCGGAGGCATCGGCACCGGCCTGGTCTTCTCGGTCATCAAGGAATGGCCAAAGCTCGTTGACCAAGCTGTTGAAGGCTTCAACCAGCTCAATGACATGGTTCAGGGCTTCATCGGCACGATGCCTTTCAGCGTCGACCAGAGCCAGATCGATAATGTTGTCGAAACAGTAACCGGCTTCTTGACCAGTTCCCAGTTCGGCACCGGCGCCTTGAACACGCTGAGCGCAGCAGGCAGCTTCGTGACCGGCTTGGTCCTGCTGCTGGTGATCCTGTTCTTCTTCCTGAAGGACGGCGACAAGATCTGGGCCTTTGCCGTGTCGTGGACTCCACGCCACTACCGCAACAAGTGGATTCTTTCCGGCGACCGCGCGCTGCGCACCTTCGGCGGCTACATCCGCGGTACTGCCACCGTGGCCGCGGTGGATGCTCTGGGCATCACCGCGACACTGCTGATCGTGCAGGTTCCACTGGCCATCCCGCTAGGCGTCATCGTCTTCCTCGGCTCCTTCGTGCCGATGGTAGGTGCCACCGTTGCCGGCATCCTGGCCACGCTGATTGCATTGGTAACCAACGGACCTGTGGTGGCGCTGATCGTGCTGGCTGCGGTAATCTTGGTGAACCAGCTGGAGGGCAACTTCCTGCAGCCGGTCGTCATGGCCAACGCCCTGAGCCTGCATGCACTGGTCGTGCTGATGGCACTGACCGCAGGCACCGTCCTGGCGGGCATCGTTGGCGCCGTCCTGGCGGTGCCACTGGTGGCCGCTTCATGGGCGGTAATCAAGGTATGGACCGGGCGCGACAAATCCGATGCGGTGGCTGAAGCCAGCGAGGACATCAAGTCTGAAGTCGAGATCAGCGAAGAGCAAGCGGCTTTCGACAAACTCGAAGCCAAGGAACAGCACCAGGAATCCCTCAAGGACTCCGAGTAGCTGTTGCGGCTGGGGCGCTCCTGCACGTCAGGGGCGCCCTTCCTTTTGCCACTTAAATGCTCTTGATCGAATTATTTCCAATTAATTCTCAAAGAGTTCACGCCCTCATCCAGCCCCGGCTTCCCGGGGTTTTCACGCTGGGGACAAGACCGGTGGACCGGATCCCGCGTTGCCGTGGATGTGGTTTGTGTGTTTAATGTGACTGAAGTGATGGAAGTGGAGCGACGCGGGATGCGCAATCGCCTTGAGAAGTTTTGCTGCATGTCTTCGTTTTCCCCAACAGGGAAAACCCGCGCCACGCTTCGCCCGCAATCAATGCGCTAACGCGCACTGAAGACTGGGAGGTATCCACGTGCTGGAATTCAGCAATGACGGAGCAGATAAGTATCTTTCGCACATAGTCGGCCCTATCACCGACCACCACCAGGTGGTCAGGATCGGTGCTGCAGAGCAACTGCCGCTCGACTCGACCGCACAGGCGCTCGGAAGTTCGGTGCAGCAGGCAGCTAGCCCGCAAGGAGCTATGCTCGCCCGGGACAGTTTGGATGACTGGTTCTAGGACCCGCTTCCAGGCATGAAAAATCCCGGCAGTTTCCAGCTGCCGGGATTTTCGCGTTTCGACCTACTTGCCGAACCAGATGCCGATCTCGCGCTCGGCGGACTCGACGGAGTCCGAGCCGTGGACCAGGTTCTGCTGGACCTTCAGGCCCCAGTCGCGGCCGAAGTCGCCACGGATGGTGCCTGGAGCTGCGGTGGTCGGGTCGGTGGTGCCAGCCAGCGAACGGAAGCCGGGGATAACGCCCTGGCCTTCAGCCACGATCGCCACCACTGGACCGGAGAGCATGAACTCAACCAGCGGCTCGTAGAATGGCTTGCCTTCGTGCTCTGCATAGTGCTCGGCGAGCAGCTCGCGAGTAGCTTCCAGCTGCTGCAGCTTGGCAATGGTGTAGCCCTTGGCTTCAATGCGGGCAAGGATCTGTCCGGCCAGACCGCGCTTGACGCCATCTGGCTTGACCAGGATCAGGGTACGTTCAGTCATGTGACTACCTCTTCGTATCGTTGATGTACTTCTTAGGTTCTCAGGCTTGCTCGGGGTTCGCTTTTTCCCAGGCTTCTTGGGCGGCCGCGCGGCGCTTGTTCACTGCGTCGATTTCGCCGCCCTTGTTCAGCGCATACCACCAGCACAGGGCGAAGGCCGCTGCGAGGTAGAACATGTCCGGCAGGATGAAGCCGCACAGGAAGAACACTACCTGCAGGATCCAGCCGATGATGTAGCCGATCTTCTTGCCCAGCAGGGCGCAGTTGAAGATGCACAGCAGCGCCACGGCGCCTCCGAGGCTGAGCACGACCACCGGTTCTCCGCCACGCTTGAGCCCGAAGGCCGCCAGGGTGACGAACACCGCCAGCAGCGCCTCGCAGACCAGCACGGTTGATGCGAACATCATTTTCGTGGAGCGCTGCTTCTTCTTCATCCCAGGACGCCACTCGCGCTGGGCACGGGTGAGTTTAGCCATCAGGATTCGCCTCCCTTGAGCAACAGTGAAATCTCGCCCACCAGTGTAATCGAACCGGTCACCAGCACGCCGCCGGACAAGTCGTTGCCTGCCTCGGCGCGGCCCACCGACCACTCGATGGCATCTTCCAGGTCCTCGGTGACGTGGATGTCCTCTTCCGGCCAGCCAGCGTCGATCGCCATGGTGGACAGTTCGCCGGCCGGGATGGCCCGCGGCGAGGACGACTGGGTGATGCAGATGTCCTCAACCATGTCACCGTACTGCTCGCGCATGGTGTAGAGCATTGCTTCGGCGTCCTTCTCCTGCAAGATGCCAACCATCAGCACCAGGCGGGTGAAGCCGAAGGATTCCTTGATCGCCTCTGCGGTGACGCGGATGCCATCCGGGTTGTGGCCGGCATCCACCAGGATGCTCGGTGCCGCGCGGACCAGTTCCAGGCGGCCCGGGCTGGTGGCGGCCGCGAAGCCGTCGCGGACCAGATCGGCATTCAGCTCGCGCTGGCCGCCGCCCAGGAAGGCTTCCACCGCAGCCAAGGCCACGGTGGCGTTCTGCGCCTGGTGGGCACCGAACAACGGCAGGAAGATCTCGTCGTAGCGTGCTGCTTGGCCCTGGATGGACAGCAGCTGCCCGCCCACGCCATGCTGGCGTTCCAGGAGCTTGAAGTCCAGGCTGTCGAAAGCTGCCGGCACCTCAAGCTCGCGGGCGCGAGCCAGCAGCACATCGGCGGCATCCACCGGCTGCACCGAAGAGACCAGGTAGCCGCCGGGCTTGAGGATGCCGACCTTTTCTTCGGCAATCTCGCCCGGGGTATCCCCCAGCAGGTCGGTGTGGTCCAAGGAGATCGGGGTGATCACCGAAACGTCGGCATCTGCCACGTTGGTGGCGTCGGTGATGCCGCCCAGGCCGACTTCGAGCACCACGACATCCACCGGAACCTCGGCGAAAACCGCGAAGGCCAGGATGGTGACAGCTTCGAAGTAGGTCAGCTTGTTTTCGCCGCGCTCGACGAGCTCGGTGTCCACGATCTGAAGGAACGGGCTGATTTCATCCCACACGCGCACGAAGGTCTCGTCGTCTACCGGGGCACCGTCAATGGCGATGCGCTCGGTGACCGAGATCAGGTGCGGCGAGGAGTAGCGGCCGGTGCGCAAGTCGTGCGCCATCAGCAGCGACTCGATCATGCGTGCCGTCGAGGTCTTGCCGTTGGTGCCGGTGATGTGGATGACCGGGCAAGCCTTGTTCGGCTCGCCGAGGATCTCCATCGCGCGGAACATCGGATCCATGCGCGGTTCCATCTTGTTTTCCGGCGCACGGGAGAGCAGTTGCGCGTAGACGCGGTCCAATTCGCTCACTAGTTGGCCTCGACTTTTCCAGAATCCAGCTTGGCCACGGTGACCTGCTCGCCATCCACCGAATCATCGGCGACAAGTTCCAGCTGCGCGGTCAGGGTTTCACCTGCCACCAGCTCGCGGTTCGCTTCCAGTGCCGCGATGGCGGCCGTGCTGGCGGTGACCACGGTGCGGATGCGATCCGATACCTGCAGGTCCGCGTCCTTGCGGGCGGACTGGATGGAGCGGATCATGTCGCGTGCGGTGCCTTCGGCAGCCAGTGCCTCGGTGACCTCGGTATCCAGCACCAGGAAGCCGCCGTCGATGACTGCCGCGGCAATTTCGCCTGCTGCATCCACCACGGTGTCCAGGGTGTACTCGCCTTCGGCCAGTTCCAGGCCGCCGGCAGTGACTACACCGTCGGTGACCGACCAGTCCCCGGACTTGGCGCCCTTGATCGCCTGCTGCACGTTCTTGCCCAGGCGCGGACCGGCCGCACGGGCGTTCACTACCAGCTGCTGGCTGATGCCGTAGCTGGCGGCGTCGACGCCTTCGGCATCGATCAAGGTGACGGCCTTCAGGTTCAGCTCGTCCTTGATGATCGACGCGTAGGTGCCTTCCAGTCGGGCAGCGCCGGTGAGCACGACCTTCAGCTCGGCCAGCGGCAGGCGCACGCGCAGGTTCTTGGCCTTGCGCAGCGAGGAGCCCACGGAGCAGATCTTGCGGGTGGTTTCCATGGTTTCCAGCAACGCGGCGTCGGTTGGGAATTCGCTGGCTTCTGGCCAGTCCTCCAGGTGCACCGAACGTTCGCCGGTCAGCCCGCGGAAGATCTCTTCGCTGGCCAGCGGCAGCAGCGAAGCGGTGACCTTCACCAGGGTTTCCAGCGCGGTGTACAGGGTGTCGAAGGCCTGGGTGTCTTCATCGAAGAAACGCTGGCGCGAACGGCGCACGTACCAGTTGGTCAGGGTGTCCATGTACTGGCGTACGGCCTCGGTAGCATCGGAGACCTCGTAGGAATCCAGTGCCTCGGTGACTTCGCGCACCAGCTGGCCCGTGGCGGCCAGCATGTACTGGTCCAGCGGGTCGGTGGAGTCCATCGAGCGCTTGGCCTCGTAGCCGGCCCCGTTGTTGGCGGAGTTGGTGTAGAGGTTGAAGAAGTGCCAGACGTTCCACAGCGGCAGCAGCACCTGGCGCACGCCATCGCGGATGCCCTGTTCGGTCACGACCAGGTTGCCGCCGCGCAGGATCGGCGAGGCCATCAGGAACCAGCGCATGGCATCGGAGCCGTCGCGGTCCAGGACCTCGGTGACATCCGGGTAGTTGCGCAGGGACTTGGACATCTTCTGCCCGTCCGAGCCCAGCACGATGCCGTGGGAGATCACGTTGGTGTAGGCCGGGCGGTCGAAGAGCGCGGTGGAGAGCACGTGCATGGTGTAGAACCAGCCGCGGGTCTGTCCGATGTACTCAACGATGAAGTCCGCCGGGTGGTGGCCGGAATCGAACCATTCCTGGTTGTTGAACGGGTAGTGCACCTGGGCGTACGGCATCGAGCCGGAGTCGAACCAGACATCGAGCACGTCTTCCACGCGCTTGAGGGTGCCGGATTCGGCGCAGCCCTCATGGGCCTTGGTCAGCTCGTCGATGAATGGGCGGTGCAGGTCAGGCTGGCCTTCGTGGTTGACCGGCATGCGGCCGAAGAAGTCCTGCATTTCCTGCAGCGAGCCGAAGACCTCGCGGTGCTCGCATTCGGCACCGGTGCATTCCCACACCGGGATCGGCGAACCCCAGTAGCGGTTGCGCGAGATGGACCAGTCGCGGGCGTTTTCCAGCCACTTGCCGAACTGGCCGTGCTTGACGTTGCCCGGGATCCAGTTGATCTGCTCGTTCAGCTCGACCATGCGGTCCTTGAACTTGGAGACCTCGACGTACCACGAGGAGATCGCGCGGTAGATCAGCGGGGTGCGGCAGCGCCAGCAATGCGGGTAGGAGTGCTCGTAGGAGGCCTGCTTGACCAGCTTGGCCTCGTCCTTGAGCACATTGGTGATGGTCTTGTTGGCGTCGAAGACCTGCACGCCGGCGATCTCGGCCAGCGGGCCGTTGCCGAAGACCGGCAGGAACTTGGCGCCCTCGTCTACCGAGAGGATCACCGGGATGCCGTGCTCTTCGCAGACCTTCTGGTCATCCTCGCCGTAGGCCGGAGCCTGGTGCACGATGCCGGTGCCGTCGGCCACGGTGACGTAGTCGGCGGTGAGAATCTGCCAGGCGTTTTCGGTGCCGTACTTCTCGGTGTCGGTGTAGGTGTCCCACAGCGGCTGGTAGCGCACGCCGGCAAGCTGCTCACCGGTGTAGCTGGCGGTGATGGCCGCAGCGGCTTCCTTGGCATCCTTGTAGCCCAGGTCCTTGGCGTAGGAGCCGAGCAGGTCGCGGGCCAGCAGGAATGGCCCGGCGGCGGCCGAAGCCTTCACGCCGGCCTCGCCTGCAGGAACCACGACGTAGTCGATCGCCGGGTGCACGGCCAGTGCGGCGTTGGTTGGCAGGGTCCACGGGGTGGTGGTCCACGCCAGGGCCTGCACGCCGGCAAGTGCCTTGGAGGCTTCGGTTTCACCGGCAAGGATGGTGAAGCCCACGGTGACGGTCTGGTCCTGGCGGTTCTTGTAGACGTCGTCGTCCATGCGCAGCTCGTGGTTGGACAACGGGGTCTCGTCCTTCCAGCAGTACGGAAGCACGCGGAAGCCCTTGTAGGTCAGGTCCTTGTCCGAAAGCTGCTTGAAGGCCCAGATGACCGATTCCATGAACTCGACGTTCAGGGTCTTGTAGTCGTTTTCGAAGTCGACCCAGCGAGCCTGGCGGTTCACGTACTGCTTCCACTCATCGGCATACTTCATCACCGAGGTGCGGCAGGCGTCGTTGAACTTGTCGATGCCCATGGCTTCGATCTGCTTCTTGTCGGTCATGCCCAGCTGCTTCATGGCTTCCAGCTCGGCTGGCAGGCCGTGGGTGTCCCAGCCGAAGCGGCGCTCCACGCGCTTGCCGCGCTGGGTCTGGTAGCGCGCTACCAGGTCCTTGACGTAGCCGGTGAGCAGGTGGCCGTAGTGCGGCAGGCCGTTGGCGAAGGGAGGGCCATCGTAGAAGACGAATTCTTCGCCCTCGCGCTGGTCAATGGAGGCCTGGAAAGTGTCGTCGTTCTTCCAGTATTCGAGGACGCGCTTCTCAAGATCTGGGAATCGCGGTGAAGCCGGGGTCGAACCGGTTGGGTCTGTAGTGACCTTCGGGTAGAAGCTCATCGAATGGGCCGTCCTTCAAGCGTAGGGTCGATAAATCCTTGCCTACGAGGACGGCACGAATGCCGCGGTACCACCCCGCTTATCCCCCAACGCAATGATGGGGAATCGCTTATCTTCAGCTGTGACGGGCTGGTCCCGTTCGGTTCTACTTGGCGTTCATGATGCCCGCGGTTCTTCCGAAGACTCACCGGTGATAGCCGGATCAAAGTCGCAGTCCTTATATCCTACCGCGTGATGCCCCAGCTGAAAATTCCCGGCAGCCTTCGAAATGCAAGTGAGCGCAGGCTCACAGTACGCAGCTGGAAAACCGAAAACGGCATTCCCTGCATTTTCAGGATAGCGCGCCCAGGGGGCCTTGCCGCAAGGCCCCGCATAGGGTCCATAATCAATATCTTCCCCACGAGAACTAGCCAGACCAGGGAGCCCGCGTGCCTGCCAACATCGCAAACACCAGCTATTTCGATGCCATCGAGCACAGTCCAGCACCGGAGAACTCGGCCGAGACTGCCCAGGACCAGCAACGGCTCTGCGAAATTGCCCAACGGGTTGGGCAGCTTCGATCCGAAATCATGGAGCGCATTGCCCGACGAGGACAAGACCAGGCCGGCGTGCTGCAGCAATCCCTTGAACGCGATGTTGAACTCAGCGAATTAGCACAGCGGCTGCGCCAGCTGGACCGCATGGGTCCCTACGCCTGCTTAGGCTTCATGGAAATAGCCGGGACCGGCGAGCGCCTATACATTGGCCGCAGTGGCTTGAGCGACGACCAGGGCAAGCAGCTGCTGCTTGATTGGCGAGCCCCGGCAGCAGAACCATTCTTCGCCGCCACCCATGAGAAGGACCATGGGTTGGCCATGAGACGCCGCTACCGTTGGCGCCGGCAACGCATCTGCGACTATTGGGATGAAGTGTTTGATTCCTCCCAGCTGGCTTCCCACGCCCGCCTGGATGACCACTCTTCATTTCTCGCTTCCCTTGGCAGCAAGCGTTCACCAAAAATGCAGGACGTGCTCGCAACTATCCAGTCGGACCAGGACGCGATCATCCGGAGAAGCTCGCAAGGCGCGCTGGTGGTTGATGGCGGGCCGGGTACCGGCAAGACGGTGGTCGCCCTGCATCGAGCCGCCTATTTGCTGCATGCGGATCCACGGCTTCAACGCCAGGGCGGCAAGGTTTTGGTGGTAAGCCCGCACGAGGCCTATAGCTCCTATGTCGCTGACATTCTTCCGAATCTCGGCGAGGACGAGGTGCTCATTTCAACGCTTTCGAACATAGTTTCGATTGGCGATGATTTGCCCTCGGAACCGGATCACGGAGTCCACCGCATTAAATCCAGTCTGGCAATGCTGGATGCAGTCAAGAGGGCCGTGCAGGTCTTTGAAGAGCCTCCCTCCGTTGACGTTCAAATCGACTTTGGGGAAGCTCAAGCCACCCTGACAACGCAACTGTGGCGCACTGCGGTCACCATGATTGGCGAAGCAACGCCGCACAATGAAGCACGCATCGAATTGCGTGATGCCCTCATTGATCAATTGCTCCCCCAAGCCCTCAGAGGCGAAGACACGAAGCCACTGCCGCGCTCGGAGTGGGAGAGAAATCCAGCACTGAATGGGTTGCTAGATGAGCACTGGCCTGCCCTGGATCCATGCAAGCTGCTGCGGGCGCTCTGTTCAACCCCGGAGCTGCTTCGCTACAGCGGCAGAGACCTTAGCAACGAAGAGATCGAACAGCTACTGGCAAGTTCGGCTTCTGGCCGATGGACCACGTCGGATATTCCGCTGATTGACCTTGCGCGCTTTCTCATTGGCGACCCGCACAGCGAAGCGAAACGTCGTGATGAACAGTTCAGAGTGCACGCCGAGCGTACTCGATGGAAAAACGTCGTTGATGATCTGATGGACTCGGTTGACGACAGCGAGGATCTGGCATCCCAGCTCATCCACCACGATCTCCAAGAGCAGCTTCTCGCCGGAGCTCCGGCGAACAATTTGGCCTCGCTCAATTACGACGGACCCTTTTCGCATGTCATCATCGATGAAGCCCAGGACCTGACCGATGCGCAATGGGCAATGATCCAACGCCGTTGCCCATCAGGGAGCCTGACGATTGTGGGCGATAGGGCCCAGGCCGTTCACGGCTTCAACACGACATGGGAACAGCGTTTGGCCAGGATTGGCATTCGCGGCATCTCCGTATCCTGCTTGGGGGTCAACTACCGCAGCACGGCACAGATCATGGAAGCAGCCGCAGAACAGATCCGGGCACAGATGCCCGAGGCGAACGTGCCGCGATCATTGCGCACGGATGGTGCACCGGTGCGTTATGCCCGCCTGACCGAACTGGAATTAATACTCGATGATTGGCTAGGCGAAAATGCCGAGGGCACGGCGGCAGTTATCGGGGCCTCTGGCTTCCACGACTCTGGCAGGGTCCGCTTTCTTTCGCCAGAGAACGCCAAGGGCCTGGAATTCGATCTGGTGCTCGTCTGCCAGCCACGCTCCTTCGGCACCGGATTAAGCGCAGCCGTGCGCAGATACGTGGCCATGACCAGAGCGACAGCTCAACTGGTAATACTTGCCGATCAATAACCGGCAGCAGCCTTTAGTAGGCTGGCATTCATGAGTACTTCCGAGCCGCAGTGGTTGGACACCCAGAATCAGCAGCACTCGTTGGCCTCGCCAGTGGTGCTGCGCTGGGGGCAGCACCTGGTGACGGCAATCCTGCTTGCCATCGCGCTGCTGCGACAGGTTTCAGCGCAAGGAACTGTCCTGCCCGCGATCCTCGTCTCGGTACTCTTCGCCACCTGGTACAGCCTCGGCTTCGTTTCCCGTGCCAAGAAAGGAGTCTTCGCCAAGCCCGCGTGGTGGTTGGCGCTGCTGCTAGGGATCTGGATTGCAAGCCTCTTCGTTTCCGCTGAATTCATGTGGTTGGCCTTCAGCCTGTGGCTTCTCCTGGGCCACCAGCTGCCATTTCTTCCCTCAATATTGTGGTCAGTGGTCGTCTACGCCTTTACTTTGCTCGCTCCCTACCTGCACAATGCCGAGCTCAGCATTGCCGCCATTGCCGGCCCCTTGGTCGGCGGGCTGTTCGCCTGGGGCATCTCCCGGGGCTACCTTCAGATGGAACGCGATGCCGAAGTGCGCACATCCTTGGTGGATTCCCTGGTGCGAGCCCAGCAGGAAATGGCAGACCTGCAAGGAGAATTGGCCCGCTCCCAGCATGAGGCTGGCATCGCCACCGAACGCACCCGCTTGGCCCGCGAAATCCACGACACCGTGGCCCAGCAGCTCTCCTCCATCGGATTGCATGCCAAGGCGGCAGAAGCCTCCAAAGACCCGGAGTCTGCCTCGGCGGCCCTGAGCCGCATCGATGAGCTTTCCGGGCAGGCGCTGACCGATTTGCGTCGCATCATCGCCGCCCTGGCTCCGGCAGAACTCGATTCCCAGGCGCTCGCCGGAGCCTTGGGCCGCGTCTTGGAGAATTTCAAGGCCGATTCGAAGTTGGAGACCCGATTGGATATCGAGCCGGGGCTGCCCACTTTGGATCCGAATGTGCAGATCGCGCTGCTGCGGACCACCCAATCCGCCCTGTCCAACGTGCTGCGCCATGCCCAGGCCTCCACGGTGTCGCTCAGCCTGGGGTCCAGCGGCGACGAGGTACGTTTGGATATTGTCGATGACGGCATCGGCTTCGTTCCCAATACTGGTCGCGTTCAAACCAGTACGCACACCGGAGGCTTCGGCCTCACCGCAATGAACCAGCGCCTGCGCGAACTCGGCGGCGGTTTGGATGTCGAGAGCTCACCCGGTGAAGGCACCGCCCTGTGCGCCCACCTTCCGCTTCGCTTAGCAAAGGACAACTCATGATCCGGATCCTGCTGGTCGACGACCACCCCATCGTGCGGACCGGCCTGCGCGCGCTGTTCGAGAACTACGACGACATCGTTGTCATTGGCGAGGTTTCCAGCGGCGAGGAAGCGGTGGAATTCGTCAAGGCCAACACCGTCGATGTGGTGCTCTGCGACCTGCGCCTGGGTGCCGGGATGAATGGCGCACAAACCACCGCAGCGATCCGCCAACTGGCCAAACCGCCTTATGTGCTGATCCTGACCACCTTCGACAAGGACTCAGAGCTGCTCGCTTGCATCGAAGCTGGAGCCGCCGGCTACCTGCTCAAGGATGTCAGCGCCCAGACCATCGTCGAGTCCATCCGCCAAGCCTCCGCCGGGCACATGGTCCTGGCCCCGGAGATGACCCAGCGCGTTGTCGAGGGCATGCGCCGTCCCAAAATCGAGCTCACCAAGCGCGAAAAGGACGTATTGGTCCAACTGTCTACCGGTGCCGGCAACAGGCAAATCGCCAAGGCCCTGTTCGTCTCGGAGGCGACGGTCAAAACCCACCTGGTCCACATTTTCGACAAGCTCCAAGCAACCACGCGTACCGACGCGATCAACAAGGCCAAAGACCACGGACTGCTGTAGCTGATCGACAGAATCCCGGTGACACGCCGGGGTGTGTCTCAACCTTTCGGTTGAAGTTTTATTCACCCCTTTCCACGATGGCCTGACCTGCGAAATCTCGTTAACTGGAACTATGAAAGTTCCAGTTATCCCCCGGATCGGCGATTCGCTGACCAGCCGCCGCGGAGCCCGCATTTGGGCCGCCGGCATCTTTGCAGTAGTTCTCGTTCTCTTTGGTGCGCTGAGCAGCATCCAAGCCCCAACCCGTGCGGCCAGCTCCCTGGTCGAAGGCTCCGAATCGGCACAGGTCGCCGAAATCCTGGATGCCGACACCAGCGATTCCCAGAGCTCGGCACTGCTGGTGGCCAACCGCACCGATGGCCATGCGTTGAGCAATGCCGACACCTCTGCCTTTGATGAGCAGACCGCGGCGCTAGGCCACGACGCGGAGCTTTCCGCCGGCCCCACCATGGCCAGCGAAGACCAGCAGGCAGCCATGGTTCCGCTCACCTGGGATACGGTCTCCGATTCGGCCGACCGCCAGAAGCTGGATGAGATCCGCAGCTGGATCCAGGCCCACCCCATTCAGGGGCTGGCCGTGCAGGTCACTGGTTCTACCGCCTTCGCGGTAGATATCACCAATGCCTTCGCCGGGGCGGACTTCACCCTGCTGGCCGTCACGGTGGGCATCGTGGCAGTTTTGCTGATCCTCACCTACCGTTCGCCGGTACTCTGGCTGATCCCGCTGGTCGTTGTTGCCATCGCCGATCGCAGCGCTTCGCTGGTGGCGAACCTGCTGGGCAACGCCTTCAATCTGCACTTCGACTCCGGCGTGCTCAGCGTGCTGGTCTTCGGCGCCGGCACCAACTACGCATTGCTGCTGATCTCCCGCTACCGCGATGAACTGCAGAAGAATGCTGACCACCGCCAGGCGCTGTCCAAGGCGTGGGCGGCCAGCTTCGAAGCGATCCTGACCTCCAACCTCACCGTAGTGCTGGCCCTGCTGACCTTGGGACTGGCCGTCATGGAAGATACCCGCGGGCTGGGCATCGTCTGCGCCGCTGGCTTGCTGATCGCTGCGTTCTTCGTGCTCTTTGCGCTGCCACCGATCCTGGCCTTTGCCGGGCGCAAGGCATTCTGGCCGCTGGTCCCCCGCCCGGGTCAGGAAAGCAAGAAGGAAAACTTCTTCGGACGTGCTGCTCGTGCTGTGATGACCCGTCCGGGCCTGAACCTGGCAGCATTGGCGGTCTTGCTCATGGTTCTGGCCGGAGCGCTGACCGGTACCCGTATCGGCCTGGACCAGACCCAGCAATTCCGCAACGCCACCGAGTCTTCCAGTGCCATGCAGACCCTGGCCGCGCACTTCCCCGCAGGTGAAACCCAGCCGATCACCGTGTTGGCGCAGGGAACCGATGTCCAGGTCCTGCGAGATGAATTCTCCGGAGTCGAAAACGTCAAGCGTGTTGGCGAATCCTCCCAGCTCGGCACCACGCCATGGCAGCAGTTCTCTGTCATCTCGGCTGTCGATCCCGGCTCGGCCATGGCGCAGGACCTGGTAGCGGACCTGCGCGGTGCTGCGGCAACCGGCAGTACCGGGCAGGTGCTTGTTGGCGGGCAGAGCGCCGAACAGCTTGATTCGCACCAGATGCACCTGCGCGACCTGTTCGTGATTGCCCCGCTGATCATGGTCATCTGCTTCGTGATGCTCGGCTGGCTGACCCGTTCCTGGCGAACCGCACTTGCCTTGGGTCTGGTGAATTTGCTCAGCGCGGCCGCCGCCGTCGGCTTGGGTTCCTTGGTTTCCTCGGTGGTCTTCGAGGCCAACGCCTTGGATGTCCAGGTGCCGCTGCTGGCCTTCGTCTTCTTGGTCGCCTTGGGCGTGGATTACACCATCTTCTTGACCCAGCGAGTTCGCCAAGACTCGCAGGTGCTGGCGCTGGGCGACGCAGTGGTACTGGCCGCAAGCCGCACCGGTTCGGTGATCACCAGTGCCGGGCTCGTGCTAGCAGGTGTCTTCGCGGCACTGGCAACACTGCCACTCACGGTATTGGGCCAGCTTGGCCTGATCGTCGGACTCGGCGTCCTGCTGGACACCTTCGTCGTTCGCACCCTGCTGCTCCCGGCGCTGTTCGCAGTCCTGGGCTCAGGCAAGCATCCACTCTTCGGCACAACTTCCTCCGCTGCAGAAGCAACTGCAGAACCAACCGTTCAGAAAGAAAACAAAATCAATGCGTAAGCTCGTGAATTTCTCCTTCGCCTACATGGTCCTCGGTGTAGCTTCCGGTCTTTTCTACCGTGAATTCACCAAGATGAACGGCTTCCCTGAAGGCCAGTGGACCCAGCTCTCCGTAGTCCACACCCACCTGCTGGTGCTGGGCTTCATCATCTTGCTGCTGGTGCTCCTTCTGGAAAAGGCCTTCGGCCTGAGCCAGCACCGCAAGCTCTTCGCGTGGTTCATGGGCACCTACAACGCGGGCGTGATCCTAACCGCGGGCATGCAGCTTACCCACGGCATCATGACCGTACTAGGCGTTGAGTCGTCCAAGATGATCTCGGGCATCGCGGGCCTTGGCCACATGTCGATCACCGCAGGCATGATCTTGCTGTTCATCATGCTGCGCCGCAGTGTCGGCGCCCAGAAGCCAACCCAGAAGGTTGAGCTGGCCGGCTAGCCCAGCCAAGTACCATAGCGGAACTGAAAGTCGGTCCAGACGAAGATCGTCTGGGCCGAGTTCGCTCGCGCTTCTGGCACCCACTGCCAGGACCCCAAGATTGGCCACTTGCCTAAGGATAAAATGATCCGCTGCTGCTATAGATTGAACTAACAATCTTTCTCCCAGGAGCGGTCATGAGCGACGAATTCTTTGGAAAAGCTTGCCGCCCGGTTGCCGGAATTTTCGGGCACGGCAACGGAGGAGAACTACTTGGCTGTACTGGATTTAGCTTTGATGGACCGCTACGCATCAGCCCATGAAGAAGCCCAGTTGCTCCAGACCGCCAATGAAATTGGTTTGGATAAGCACCAAGCGCTGAGATTGCACGAATCTGGCGAAAGTCATCGGACTGCTGGGACTTCCGCCGCAGCTAATCGAGGTAGCCAAGGTGGCGCCGGTGGCTTCCCAAGATCATGAACCCATCCGGGAGCCTCAGGGCAATCATCAGATCGATCTTGACGCCATGGTGGTGCTCACCGGCGATATGACTCGTCCGCGTTCGGAGATTGAAGCTCAGCTTGCGTCCGCAGGATTCACCCCTCATCGCGCGATCACCAAGAAAGTAGCCTTGCTGGTGGCCGCGGATCCTGACTCGCTCTCCGGGAAAGCCAAGAAAGCACGCGACTACTGCATCCCTGTTGTCGGCGAAGATTATCTCTGGAACACCCTGCTCAGCTGACACCTGCGCCAGGTACAGCAATGGGCGATGTCCCCCAGCAATGATTTGCCGAGGGACATCGCCCATAGTTGCTAGAGCCCGGGGTGAAACTTACAGGCTCTCAACCAATTTTTTTGCCGAAGAGAATTCCATCATCGCTTCGCGCTCTACGACCTTGACGCGGTCGCGAGTGATCTCGCCGAAGCGAGTCGAAACGGTGCCGGCTGCGGCGCCCAGTTCCTTCTCGTGCGCGTCCAAGTTCTTCCAGCCATCCCAGTTGGAGAAGTTCACGCCGCGGCTTTCGAGCAGTTCCGAGATCTTCTGGGAAGAATCCGGCTGCGCCAGCTTAGTGAGGTCTTCAAGCAAGTGGGTAATGGTCTCCAGGGCGTCGCCCTTGGTGTGGCCAATCAGCCCAATCGGGCCACGCTTGATCCAGCCAGTGGCATACAGGCCGGGAACGTGAGCGCCGGACGCGTTCAGCACGCGGCCTTCCACGTTGGGCAAAACGCCCTTGGCCCCGTCGTATTCGATGTCGTTGACTGCCGAACCGAAGTAGCCGACGGCACGGTAGATGGCCTGCAGCGGGTACTCGACGAATTCGCCGGTGCCGCGTGCGCCGCCATTTCCGTCGAGCTCGTTGCGCTCCACCTTCAAGCCGGTGACCTTGCCGTCTTCGCCCAGTACCTCGACTGGCGACTGCAGGAAGTGCAGGTGCAGGCGGCGCGAGGCGCTTGGAGCTTCTTCGCGCTCTTCCTGCTCGATCAGCCAGTTGGTCAAGGTGGAGACCATGGTCTTGGTCTGGTTATTGGTCTTCATGGCTTCATCCGAAGCCTTGTCGAATTCGAAGTCCTCTGGGTACAGGACGATGTCAACATCCTTGGAGTGCGAGAGTTCGCGCAGTTCCAGCGGGGTGAACTTCACCTGGGCCGGGCCACGACGGCCGAAGACATGCACGTCGGTGACGGCCGAGTCATTCAGCTGCTCGTAGATGTGCTCAGGGATCTCGGTTTCCAGCAGCTGGTCAGCATGCTTGGAAAGGATGCGGGCCACG
The DNA here is from genome assembly GCF_053543575.1 of Glutamicibacter sp. AGC84. NCBI lineage: Bacteria > Bacillati > Actinomycetota > Actinomycetes > Micrococcales > Micrococcaceae > Glutamicibacter > Glutamicibacter sp. AGC84. The sequence goes on along the minus strand of NZ_JBLVOC010000006.1, from coordinate 21,769 downwards.
TCCAGGGCAACGTTGCCGTTGCCGATGACAGCAACTTCCTTGGCGGACAGGTCCCAGTTCTTGTCAACATCTGGGTGTGCGTCATACCAGGACACGAAGTCGGCGCCGCCGAAGGACCCTTCAAGATCGACACCTGGGATGTTCAGGTCTGCGTCCTTCTGGGCACCAGTGGAGATGATCACTGCGTCGTAACGGGTATGCAGGTCTTCCAGCGAGATGTCGCGGCCCAAGCCGACGTTGCCGTAGAAGTCGATCCAGTCGTTGTCCAGCACCTTGTGCAGGGCGTTGATGATGCCCTTGATACGCGGGTGATCCGGGGAAACTCCGTAGCGGATCAGACCGAATGGCGTAGGAAGCTCGTCAAAGAGATCAACGTGCAGCTTCAGTTCACCCGATGCGACCGGCTGGCTCTTGTTGAGCAGGTCAGCGGCGTAGATGCCAGCCGGACCGGCACCAACGATGGCAACACGCAGCGCCCGGGAATGGAGGTGCTCAGGGACGATAATTTCACTCATCAAACAACTTCTCTTTCTTAGTCAACGAATGAGGCCGGCGCGGTGGCATCGGCATTCTCTAGCGGCAGGAGGTCTACCAGTTGGTCGGAGGCTTCCGGGGCTAGCCGAACGACGTCACCAATAACGATAACGGCCGGATTCGCCACTGCGGCCTTGCGGGCGCGCTTTACTATCCCTTCTAGCGTACCGATAGTTGTGCGCTGCGTCTGTGAGTAACCTCGCTCAACTATCGCAATCGGTGTACTTGACGGTAAACCACGGGTAAGCAATGTCTCAACAATTTGTGGCAAATTCGATACTCCCATCAGCACCGCAAGGGTGTGATCGGAGCGGATCGGCACGTCCGCGAGTTCGCTGTGGCCACTGACTACGGTAAACCCGGCCGCAATTCCCCGGTGCGTGACGGGAATGCCAGCGGCCATTGGCACGGAGACTGCACTGGTAATGCCCGGAATCACACGCGTAGGGATCCCGTATTTCGCGGCGTGGAGCAGTTCCTCGCCGCCGCGTCCAAGTACAAACGGGTCGCCACCTTTGAGGCGAACTACCCGCTTACCTTCTAAAGCGTACTTGACCAGTAATTCATTGGTTTCATCCTGGGTTTTGACGTGGCAGCCTGGTGACTTGCCCACATCGATGACAACCACATCATCGGAAAGTTCCCCCAGCAACGCGGTAGGTCCCAGCTTGTCGGCCAAAACCACTTCCGCGGCAAGCAGTGCCTTATAGCCGGCGATGGTAATCAGCTCGGGATCCCCCGGTCCACCGCCGATCAGGGTGATATGCCCTTTAGCCATTGTTTTCTCCCGTTCGGGTCATTCCTCGATCGCGCAACAGCTTGCGTTCAATCGGAGCAAAAAATACCAATTCGATCAGCACACCCACCAGCAGGATGGTCAAGATCACCAGCATGACCAACGGCAGGTCTGCCAGATCGCGGCCCCGTTGCAGCAGTGAACCGACACCAAGGGCCAGCGAACCGCCCACCGCAATCAATTCGGCAGCCATCAACGAACGCCAAGCGAAAGCCCAGCCCTGACGCAGTCCGGCTACATACCCTGGCATGGCAGCTGGCAGCTCAATGTGCAGCACATGCTCCCACTTGGAGGCACCGAGCACCTTGGACAAGGACTTGTACTGCGCTGGAATCATGTCGATCCCGGCGAGCAGGCCATTGATGATGGATGGAATCGCGCCGAGCAGCAGAACCGTGTAGATGGTCGCATCGCTCAGGCCAAAAAGAATGATGGCTGCGGGAACCCAGGCAATAGAGGGCAATACCTGCATGGCCGATACCAGTGGCCCCACCCCCTTGCGCAACAGCGGCTGATGCGCCAGCAGCAACGCCAGCGGGGTGGAAATAATCACGGCAATCGCGAACCCGCTCACGGCGCGGAACAACGAATTGCCCACGGCCGCAACCAATGATCCATCTGCCAGCAATTGCGGAAGCTTAGCCGCGACAGCCAGCGGACCGGGGAAAAGGTCTTCGCGCAGTGGGCTTGCCCAGGAAATAATTTGCCACAGGCTCAGAAGCACAACCACAGTGAGCAAGGGGGCAACCCATGAATCGAGCTGGTTGTTCGGGCGTAGCTTGATAACGCGCGCGGGTTTGAACCTAGTTCGAGATTCTGTCAGTGAGCTCATGTTTCCGTTGCTCCTTTCTGAGAATCGTGGTTAGTTCATCGGCCAATGCGGCGGCCTCGGCCGGGTTATTGCGGAGTTCGCCGGTGATCCGGCGAGTCTCCAGGATGCGCCCAGGGTGCGAGGAGAGCACCAGAATGCGGCCGGAGAGGCGAATCGCCTCACGCACATTGTGGGTGACGAAGATGATGGTCTTGCCCGTTTGCCTCCACAAGGCCCGCAACTGCTCATGGAGCATGTCACGCGTGATGGCGTCCAGGGCAGCAAATGGCTCATCCATCAACAGAACCTGGCGGTCCTGAGCCAAAGCCCTGGCCAAAGCTACGCGTTGGCGCATGCCGCCAGAAAGTTCATGCGGCTTCTTGCCGCTTGCATGCCCCAGCTGAACGAGGTTGAGCAGTTCCTCCACGCGTTGCTGGCGTTCCGGAGCTGGCTTCCCCGCGAGCTTGAGCGCCAGGTCAACGTTCTCGCTGGCAGTCAGCCACGGCAGGAGGTTGGCATCCTGGAACATGAATGCCGCGCCGTCTTCAGGTACTTCAAGCCAGCCGGAGCTTGGCGCCAGTAGCCCAGCGATCATGTTGAGCAAGGACGACTTGCCGCAGCCTGAGGCCCCCAAGACAGCGATAAACTCTCCGTCTTCAATTTCTGCACTGAGGCGATCTATGACCAAGCCAGTGCCTGGGTAGCTCACGGAAACTTCATTCAGCCGTACTCCCATTACTTCTCCTGCTGTTCAAGAAAACGCGTATCCACGAGTCCGTCTGCGTTACCGCCAGACCCCACTCCTACGGCTAATGCGTGGTCCACGAGTGACTGGTAGGTTTCAGGCAGGGGGTCCTCGCTGAAGTGCACCTGCTTCAAGGCTTCAGCGATCACTGATTCGTCAAAGGAACTTCCGTTGGCTTCGACCAGAGCTTTCTGCACAGCGCCCAACTTCTGTTTTGCGTCCGCATGATTGAGCCAATCGATGGCTTGGGTATTTGCATCGACCAGCTTCTGCACGGTTTGCGGATGGCTAGCCATGAATTCCTTGGAGACCACCAGAACCGTTGTCGGGAACTTGCCGTCGGGCCAGAGCTCGGCTTCATTCACCAAGCGGTGTCCCCCGTTCTTCCCGACTAGCAATGAAGCGTAGGGCTCCGGAAGCCAAGCGCCATCAATTTCACCGCGGCCGAAAAGCTGTGCGACGGTTCCATTGGAGCTCGGGGTCACCGTGGCGTCCTGCTTCAAGCCCAGGCCCTTCAGGTAGCTGCGCAAGGCAACATCCTGGGTTCCGCCGAATTGCGGGCTGGCCAGATTGCTGCCGGCCAGTTCCTCGGGCTCAGTGATCTTCTTGTCGACAACCAGGCTGGCTCCGCCGTAGGCGACGCCGGACACCACGTTCAACGACTCGCCATCGCTGGACAGGTAGCTGTTCAACGCCGGGTTTGGCCCCAGATACGCGGCGTCGATGGCCCCCGAGTTCAAGGCTTCTACCGCTGCCGGTCCCGCGTTGAATATCTGGCTTTGGACACTGGTACCGTCTTCTTCAAGGTGATCTTGGAGAAGACCTTCGGACTGGGCGATCAAGGCCGGAGCATGGGTGAGGTTGGCGAAATAGCCAATCTTCAGCTCATCTGCCGGTCCGTGATGTGCCGCCTGCGCTGGTGCTTCATTTGGTCCCGGAAGAAACGTCGTCGCCACAGCAACTGCGCTCAATGCTCCGACCGCCGCCAGCCCGAGGAAGCGTCCTCGGAAGCCGGTCTTCTGCCCATGAGCCGTCAGCCGGACCCGGCCTTGGTTTCCTGTTGGCTGGCCAGCATCAGGCTGCTTCATTATTTTCCTCGATGATCCCCGCCGCAAGGGTGCGCCCCGTAGCTGGATCGATCAGCAGGAAGCTTCCGCCAGTGCGCGAGGTGGCGTACTGCTCGATGGCCAACGCTGCCTGGCTGCGCAAGGTGATCCGGCCCAGGTCGTTGAGCTCCAAGGAGTGGGCGGGCTGCTGCGAATAGTCGGCCACGTTGATGACATAGTCGATGGTTGACAGCTTGGCTGCGGCGACCTTGGTACCGTGCTTGATCAGCAGCCGTTGGCCGCTAGTGAGCTTCACTGGATCCAATACGCAGATGTTCGCCTGGAACTCCCGGTGCGCGGTTGGCAGTTCGCCGGCGACGATGGTGTCGCCGCGGGCAATATCCAAGTCGGTCTCCAGCTCGACAACGATGGCGTCGCCGGCCTGGGCGCTGTGCGCGGCACCAGCAGGGGTGCTGATGGCCTTGATCCGGCTGCTCACCGGCTGGCCGTTGGAGAGCACCTGCACGGACTCCCCCACGGCCAAGCTGCCATCAACCAGGGTTCCGGCATATCCGCGGTAGTCGCGGTACGCGTCCGGGTCCAGTCCTGGAGCCAAGGCGCCCTGCGGGCGGATCACGTACTGGACATCCAGACGGGCAGTGCCCCCGCCGAGCCGTGGCTCGATGTCCTCGAGCAGTCCGAGCAAAGTCGGGCCGGCATACCAGTCCGCCGAAGCCGAAGGATCGACGATGTTATCTCCCTGAAGCGCGGAGACCGGGATGACGGTGGTTGACTTCAGGCCGAGTTCTCCGGCGAGCGCGAGTACTTCGGTCTCGATCTGGCTGAAGGCAGCTTCGTCCCAGTCGATCAGGTCCATCTTGTTCACGGCGATGACCAGCTGCGGAACCCGCAGCAAGGCGAGCACGCCAAGGTGGCGCCGCGTCTGCTCCAGCACGCCGTGCCTCGCATCAACCAGCACGATCGCCGCGTCTGCGGTCGACGCGCCGGTGACGGTGTTGCGGGTGTACTGCACGTGTCCGGGGCAATCGGCCAAGATGAAGGACCGCTTGTCGGTGGAGAAGTAGCGGTAGGCCACGTCGATGGTGATGCCCTGCTCGCGTTCGGCGCGCAGCCCGTCGGTGACCAGCGCGAGGTCCAGGGTTCCGGCGCTGCCGCCGAAGCCGCGTTCGGCGCTGGTACGCGCCAGGTCATCGAGCGAATCGGCGAGGATGGCCTTGGCGTCATGGAGCAGGCGGCCCACGAGAGTGGACTTGCCGTCGTCGACCGAACCGGCGGTAGCGATGCGCAATAGTGTGGTGGTCATCTTAGAAGTACCCTTCGGTCTTGCGGTCTTCCATTCCCGCGGCGGAAATACGGTCGTCGGCGCGGGTGGCTCCGCGTTCGGTGATGGTGGCGACGGCCAATTCATCGAGCACCTTCGCCACGGTGTCGGCGGCGGAGAGCACCGCCCCGGTGCAGCTGGCGTCGCCCACGGTGCGGTAGCGCACCTGCTTGACGACGACCGGCTCATCGGCGTTGGGCTGGCTGACGCTGGTCAGTGCCCGCCACATCCCGTCGCGTTCGAAGACCTGGCGGCAGTGCGCGAAGTAGATCGGCGGCAGCTCGATGTTCTCGCGCTGGATGTAGGCCCAGATATCGCGTTCGGTCCAGTTGGAAATCGGGAAGGCGCGCACATGCCAATCCGGCTCGTGCCGCCCGTTGTACAGGCTCCAGATTTCCGGGCGCTGGTTGCGCGGATCCCAGACGCCGAACTCGTCGCGCAGGGACAGGATGCGCTCCTTGGCGCGGGCCTTGTCCTCATCGCGGCGCGCCCCGCCGAAGACCACGTCGAAGCCGTTGGATTCGATGGTGTCCAGCAGGACCCGGGTCTGCAGGCGGTTGCGGGTGCCGTCGGGCAGCTCGGCCAGCTCTCCGCGGTCGATGTACTCCTGCACGGAGCCGACGACGAGGTTCAGCCCGTACTTTTCCACGACCGCGTCGCGGAAGTTGAGCACCTCGGCGAAGTTGTGGCCGGTGTCGATGTGCACGACGGGGATGGGCACGCGGCCCGGGGAGACGGCCTTGGCCAGCAGGTGCAGGACGACTACGGAGTCCTTGCCGCCGGAGAACAGCAGTCCGGGCTTGTCGAATTCGGCGAGCACTTCGCGGATGATGTGGATTGATTCGGCTTCCAGGGCGTCCAGGACGCTGCGCTGGGTGCCTGCGGGCGCGTTAGCGGTGATGGTCATGATTCGCTCCTTAGACGTGGATTCCGCATTCGGTTTTATTCAGCCCGGCCCAGCGGCCAGCCCGCGGGTCCTCGCCCTCGGCTACCGGCCGGGTGCAAGGCTGGCATCCGATGGACGGGTAGCCGTTGGACAGCAGCAGGTTCACGGGTACTTGGTGCCCGGTGGCGTAGTCGATCAGCTGATCGAAGCTCCAGGGCGCCACGGGATTGAATTTGACCAGTCCGTGCTTCTCGTCGAAAGCGACCAGGGGCGTGTTGATGCGGGTCTCAGCTTCGTCACGGCGTACCCCGGTGAACCACGCGCTGTATCCGGACAGGGATCTGGCCAGCGGGTCCATCTTGCGCAGCTGGCAGCAGGCGGCCGGATCCCGGGAGAACAGGTCCTTGCCGAACTTCGCATCCTGTTCGGCCACGGTCAAGGCAGGCAGCACGTCGACGATGTTCACGTCCAGCGTGCGAGCCACTTCGTCGCGGGTTCCGTGGGTTTCGGCAAAGTGGTATCCGGTTTCCAGGAACAGCACATCGACCTTGGGCAGCTGCGCGCAGACCAGGTGCGGCAGCACGGCATCGGCCATCGAGCAGGCCACCGCTACCTCGTCGGCGTCGAGGTGCTCAGCTGCGAAAGCGACGACCTGGTCCGCTGTGGCATCCCAGCCCAGCTCGGCGGCGCCCAGCTTGGCGATGCGCCGCAGTTCAGCCTCGCTGCGGGTACGTACTGGGGTCGGCTTGCTCATTTCAGCTCATCCTCTTCAGCTCGGTGGGCCCAGGCAGCGAAGGATTCCCCTTCGGCAGCCGAGGCCGAGTAGTTCTTCACTACCCGCTCCACGTATTCGGGCAATTCATCAGCCGCGACCTTGAGCCCGCGCACCGTGCGCCCCAGGGCGGCTTCGCCATTTTCGAAACCGGCCAGGGTGCCACCGAGGTGAACCTGGAATCCGGAGACCTGTTCACCCTGGTCGTTGGTAATCAGCTGCCCCTTGAATCCGAGGTCCGCGGTTTGGATGCGGGCGCAGGAGTTCGGGCAGCCGTTGACGTGCAGAGACAGCTGGCGAGGCAGCTTGCCCTCGTGGTCGGCCAGGCGATCCTCGATTTTTGCTACCGCGTCAATCATGGTGTCTTTGGTGTCCACAATGGCCAGCTTGCAGAATTCGATACCGGTGCAGGCAATGGCCGAACGCTTGAACAAGCTGGGGAATGCCTCCAGGCCCAGGGCGCGGGCCGAAGCGACGAAGTCCTGCACCTGCTCTTCGGCGATGTCCAGGGCGATGATCTTCTGGTGCGGGGTGGTGCGCAGCCGGGTGGATCCATGGGCTTCGGCCAAATCGGCAAGGCCGGTCAGCGCTGTACCGGATACGCGGCCAGCCGGAGCGGTCAACCCGATGTAGAACTTGCCGTCCTTCTGCTCGTTGACTCCGCTGTGGTCTCCTGCTTCGGTGGGCTGCTCCGGCAACGGGCCGTCGGGCAGCTCGTAGCCCAGGTACTCATCTTGCAGCACATGGCGCATTTTTTCCGTGCCCCATTCGGCCAGCAGGAACTTCAGGCGTGCGCGGTTGCGCAAGCGGCGGTATCCGTAGTCCCGGAAGATGGAAACTACGCCTTCCCAGACATCCGGTGCCTGCTCTTCGGTCACGAAGGCGCCGAGGCGTTCGCCCAGGCGGGGGTTTGCCGACAGCCCGCCGCCAACCCACAGGTCGTATCCGGGGCCGAGCTGCGGGTGGACGGTGCCGATCAAGGCGATGTCGTTGATTTCGTGGACGACATCCTGGCTTGGGTGGCCGGTGATGGCGGTCTTGAATTTGCGCGGGAGGTTCGCGAATTCCGGCTTGCCGATGTAGCGGCGGGAAATTTCGGCGATCACCGGGCTGGGATCGATGATCTCGTCCTTGCTGATGCCTGCCACCGGAGAGCCGAGGATGACACGGGGCACGTCGCCGCAGGCCTCGGTGGTGTGCAGGCCGACGGCTTCCAGCCGCTGCCAGATCTCCGGGACATCGACGACGTCGATCCAGTGCAGCTGGACGTTCTGGCGATCTGTCAGGTCGGCGGTGTCGCGGGCGAAGTCGGTGGAGATCTGGCCGATGACGCGCAGCTGCTCGGTGGTCAGGGCGCCGCCGTCGATGCGCACGCGCAGCATGAAGTAGCGGTCTTCAAGTTCTTCTGGGCTCAGCGTCGCCGTCTTGCCGCCGGGGATCCCCTGGGCACGCTGGGTGTAGAGGCCCCACCAGCGGAAGCGGCCGTGCAGATCCTCGGGTTCAATGGAATCGAAGCCCTGCTTCGAGTAGATTTCCTCAATGCGCTGGCGCACGTTCAGGCCGTTGTCGGCGGCCTTCATCTCTTCGTTGGCATTCAACGGGGCAGGGCCGTCGATTTTCCATTGGCCGTTGGGTTTTGCCGCTCTTGTGGAGCGAACTGGTGTGGTTGTCTGCGTCATGTCCACCAGCGTAGGAACTGCCCCCAGGAGGTCGGCAACCTGCCGGTGTCACATGGCTACGCGTTGCCTAACGAGTTAGGACTTCGTCATCTGGAGACATGAAAAGCTCCTCTTCGAGCGCCTTTTGCAGTCGCACAAGGAAACATTGAGCAATCATTACGTCAGGAAGCAGGGGGCTTGTCACCACGCCTGCCCCCGTGCTAGCCAGCTTCTGCTGGAAGAATCCGTCGGCGAGCAGCGAGCTGAGCACGAGCACTGGACGCGCGGCAGCATTTCCCACGACGTCAGCGATCCGCGGCTGGGCCCCTGCGCAGTAGCCCACCTGCACTTCGCGCTCCAATAGGACAGCGAGCTGCTCGGCGAGATTCTTGACCTGGTTTTGGCCGACTTCCAATCTCGTGCCCGCCGCCGCCAAGACAACGAGCGGGTCGTTGGCCAGGTGCCCTGCGGCGCGTTGCGCCAGGACTTGGGCCAGCTCCGGCAGCGGACCCAATGGCAGGGCGGCGGAGGTTCCCGCGCGCGAGGCGACCGCCTGCGCAATGTCGTGCGTCGTATGAACGCCGTCGGAGACCAGCAGCGGCAAGACCACTGCCGGCTCGCCTTCAGGCAAACCGGCGATAACCGTTTCAAGCCGGGGCTCTTGGACATCCACATAGGCTTCGTGCCAGACAAGCTGCACCGGGAATCGCTCTTCGCTCCGCCGTTCCAGGTCGGCACGCAGATCATGGATTAGTTGCTGCCCGTTGGCGTTGTCCGTGCCGTGGGATGTTGCGACAACATGTATCTTCTGCTGGGTCGCTTGACTCATGAATTGATCCTCACCGATGTTGTTGGGCGCCTATTTGGCGCTGCGCACTAGCTTGTGGTTGGCGGCCTGCGCCTGCGGGCGGATGACAATTTCATCCAGATTCACGTGGGCCGGGGCGCTGACCGCATAGCGGATGACTTCGGCAACGTCTTCACCGGTCAAGGGATTCTCCACACCGGCGTAGACGTTGTCGGCGGCGCTCTGGCTTCCCAGACGACGGAGCGCGAACTCTTCTGTCTGCACCAGGCCGGGCAGGATCTCGATTACCCGCAGCCCGTTCTCGACTTCTTCAAGACGAAGCGCCTGGGTCATGGCACGTTCAGCGGCCTTTGCCGCGTTGTAGCCGCTGCCGCCTTCGTAGCTGGCCAGTGCGGCGGTGGAGGTAACGTTCAAGACGGTGCCTCGCGCCTCGCGAAGCTGGGGCAGCAGTGCACGGGTCAAGCGCATGGTTCCCATGACATTGGCTTGCCACATGAAGTCCCAGTTGTCATCGACCGCGTCGGCCCAGGTTTCGGTTCCACGCGCACCGCCGGCGCAATTGACCAGCGTATCTGCGCCGCCATGCGCGGTGACCGTTTCTACCAGTGCGTCGACATCTGCCTGCACGCTGACATCTGCTGGCACCGCGATCGCACCGCATTCAGCGGCGAGCTTTTCCAAGCGGTCGGCCCGGCGGGCTACTGCGAAGACGGTCCATCCTTGTGCGCGCAACGCACGGACTGTTGCCTGGCCAATTCCGCTGGAAGCTCCGGTAACAACGGCCGAACGGGAAGAAGTCTTATCTGTAATTGTCATACGTCAACTGTAGAACCAGATCATTACCAGTTGGTAAGGCATGAATTTCTCTTACATTTCATGCGGCAAGATTTTCTTCCGGGCCAGGGCCTGGAATCCAGGGCGGCGAGCGTCGGCGGTGCCGCCAGGGCCATGGCCGATGCTGTCCCGCCTGCGCCTACTGCGCGGCGGTAACGTGCAGCTGGCGCGGCTGCCGGAGGAATGCAATCGGAGGGAATATCTTGCGTAAGCGGAGCCATGCAGGAATGCGCCAACGCCAGACGGCGCTGCTATGCCCGGGTGCACCGTGCCGCTGGTGCGGGCGACAAGGCGATTCGGCGTTCGCGGCAGGACGGCTGAGCCAAGGGCCGCCGGTCCGGCACAGGCTTTTGATCCAGCTGGTCCCGGCTGGACAGCGGCGTGGTGCAAGCCATGGGCAACAATGACTGTGCGCCGGGCAAAACATGGAAGAATAGACGTATGGCAGAAGAAAACTTGGGCACAGACACGCCCGCAACGGTTTCCGTTCCTGACAAGCCCGCTTTGGAAGGCTTGGAAGAACGTCTTTCGTCCCGGTGGCGCACCGAGGGCACCTATCACTTCAATGAGGACACGACTCGCGAAGCCGTGTACTCCATCGACACTCCCCCGCCAACCGCTTCGGGTTCGCTGCACGTAGGACACATGTTCTCGTACACGCAGACCGACGTGTTGGCTCGCTACCAGCGCATGATCGGCAAGAACGTGTTCTACCCACTTGGTTGGGATGACAACGGCTTGCCTACCGAGCGCCGCGTGCAGAACTACTTCGGCGTCCGTTGCGACCCGACCAAGCCGTACATCGAGGGCTACCGTCCACCGGAAAAGCCTGCGAAGAACCAGCGCGACTGGGATGTCATCAGCCGCAAGAACTTCATCGAGATCTGTGAAGAGCTGGCGGTCGAAGACGAAAAGGTCTTCGAGCAGCTGTTCACCACCCTGGGCCTTTCGGTGGACTGGCGCATGACCTACCGCACGATCGACGACAATTCGCGTGCAACTTCGCAGCGCGCCTTCCTGGACAACCTGGCAAAGGGCGACGCCTACATGGCTGAAGCTCCAACCCTGTGGGACGTGACCTTCCGTACCGCAGTGGCCCAGGCCGAACTCGAAGACCGGGAAATGCCCGGCGCCTACTACCGTTATGCATTCGACGCTGAAAACGGCGAGCAGGTCTTCATCGAGACCACCCGCCCGGAACTGCTCGCTGCTTGCGCCGCGCTAGTGGCCCACCCGGATGACGAGCGCTACCAGCACTTGTTCGGCAAGACCGTGACCTCGCCGATCTTCGGAGTTCCCGTCACCGTCCACCCGCACCCATTGGCCCAGGCCGACAAGGGTTCTGGCATTGCCATGGTGTGCACGTTTGGCGACTTGACCGACGTGACCTGGTGGCGCGAACTGCAGCTGCCAACCCGTCCGATCATTGGACGCGACGGCCGCATCCTTGCAGACACCCCCGAGTGGATCACCACCGAGGCCGGCAAGGAAGCGTACGCCCAGATTTCGGCAAAGACCGTGTTCTCCGCCAAGGAAACCGTCGTCGAGATGCTTTCCGACGCGGGCCTGCTTGATGGCGAGCCGAAGAAGATTTCCCGTCCGGTGAACTTCTTCGAAAAGGGCGACAAGCCGCTGGAAATCGTGACCTCGCGCCAGTGGTACATCCGCAACGGCGGCCGTGATGAAGAACGCCGCAACCAGATGATCGCACGCGGCCAGGAAATTGATTTCCACCCGTCGTTCATGCGCTCGCGCTACGAAAACTGGGTTTCGGGCCTGAACGGCGACTGGCTCGTTTCCCGCCAGCGCTTCTTCGGCGTACCAGTGCCAGTGTGGTACCAGGTCAACGAGCACGGCGAACCGAACTACGATGCGCCGCTGTTGCCGACCATCGACCAGCTTCCGGTTGACCCGGCAGCAGACGCGCCGACCGGCTACACCGAGGACCAGCGCGGCTCCGCTAACGGCTTCATTGGCGATGCCGATGTCCTGGACACCTGGGCAACCAGCTCGCTGACCCCGCAAATCGCTGGCCGTTGGGGCCGTGACGACGAGTTCTTCTCGAAGGTCTACCCCTTCGACCTGCGCCCGCAGGGCCACGACATCATCCGTACTTGGCTGTTCTCCACCGCGGTTCGCGCAGATTCCCTGCACGGCAACGCTCCGTGGAAGCACGCTGCGATTTCGGGCTGGATCCTGGATCCGGACCGCAAGAAGATGTCCAAGTCCAAGGGCAACGTGGTTGTACCTAACGAAGTCCTGGATAAGTTCGGCGCGGACGCCGTACGCTACTGGGCGGCCAGTGCCAAGCTGGGTGCCGATACCGCGTATGAAATCAACCAGATGAAGATCGGCCGCCGCCTGGCCATCAAGATCCTCAACGCCTCGAAGTTCGTGCTGAACTTGGGCGCGACCGACGCCAACGTCTTGACCGATGACGCTTCGGTAGTCACCAACGGGCTGGATCGTTCGCTGCTCGCTCGCCTGTCGACCGTTATCGAAGACGCCCAGCGCGCTTTCGACAACTACGACTATGCTCGCGCGCTGGATATCACCGAGTCGTTCTTCTGGTCGTTCACCGACGACTACGTCGAATTGGTCAAGGACCGCGCCTACGGCGGCCACGGCGAAGCCGAGCAGGCGTCGGTTCTGGCTACCCTGGCCACCACCCTTGATTCCGTGCTGCGGCTGTTCGCGCCATTCCTGCCATTCGCTACCGAAGAGGTTTGGGGTTGGTGGCGCACCGGGTCGGTGCACCTGACCCAGTGGCCAAGCACCGGGCACTTGTCCGCTGCAGTGGAGGGCTCCGACCCGGCGGTACTGCCACTGGTTGGCGTCGCTCTCTCGGGCATCCGCAAGGCCAAGTCCGATGCGAAGGTCAAGCAGCGTACCGAAGTGCTCTCGGGCGAGATCCACGCTCCAGCGTCTCAGGTTGCGCAGCTCAAGGCAGGATTCGAGGACTTGAAGTCCGCGGCGAACGCCCGTGAGCTGACCCTGGTTGAAGCCGACGGTGAAATGACTGTCACCAACGTTGAATTGGCTCCGGCTGAAGAAACCGAATAGCAGTTGAACCAGAAAAACCGGTTGCCATCCCGTCATCGGGATGGCAACCGGTTTTGCTATTTCTGCCCTTGCTCCTCCCCCGCATCAGGGTCATCCGTCTCGGGTGGAGACTGGACGGTTTTCTCCATGGGCCGAGCCGCGCGTCGACGTTCGCCGGTGAAGTGTTCCAGTTGGTCTTCCGCGCTGGACTCAAGACGATGCTTCTGGACCGAGTCTTCTGACCCGGCAGCTGGCGAATTTCCGTCGGTCATCTTCTCTTCCCATCTACTTGCAGCCAGCAGCTGGATCCCCATCGATGTCCAGCTGCTGGGTTATTAGTGCTTAGTTCTGCGCGCTCTGGTATGCCTGCTGGATCACCGAGCCCCAGTACGGTCCGAACATGGTGTCGCGCACCGAGCTGTAGCCGAAGCTGTTCACAGAGTTCTGGTAGCCGTTAGATCCACTCCCCAGGAACCATGGGCCACCGGACGAGCCGCCGGTCATGTTGCATGGAATGCCTTGGGACTGGGACTGGCCAAACGGATCGTCGCTGGAGTATCCGCTGCACGATTGCAAGGTCTCGCCGTTGAATGGCGAAGCAGCTGGGTAGCCGTAAGCAGTGTAGTACTCTCCGCGCGCCTGGTTGAAGGCGACCCCCGAAGCGCCAACAGCATCAGTCAAGGACGCACCACCGCTGGAGCTGACCACGGCGAAGCCTGTGTCATAGGTGATGTCCCCGCCATTTGACCATTCAGTTGGTGCCACCAGCTCGGTCGCTGCGAAGGAACCGTAGGGTGCTTTGCCGTTTTCATAGGCTGGAACGAAGACCCAACGGGTTGCGAATGAACCGGGTCCTTCATTCAGGCAGTGGCCAGCGGTGGAGACCGTCGACTCGTTGGCGGAGACGACAGCGTTGCCAGAGCACACGTAGTCTGATCCGCCGAGAGTGAAGAACACCTTGCCGATGTGCGAAACCGGTGTTTCCTGGGTAGCGCGAGTCTTGCCACCCTTCGTTTGGGCCTGCTTTCCGGCTGCCGCCTGCGCGCCATGACCGGCGACCTTGGCCGGCTTGCCGGCTTCAACCTTGGCAGCCGAACCCGACTTGCCAGCTACGAGTGAATCTGCGTTCTTTGCGGCTTTCATCCGATCCGCGGTCCAGTAGGATACCGCTGCGTCAGCCTTCTGTTCCGAGATCGTGATTGACTCGACGTCGCCACCAGTGGTCGTCGGCGTTGCCGAGGCCATCGGTGCCACGCCGAGCATCAGCGCGCCTGCAAGAACCGCGGCGCTTGCAAGCTTGTGGCGCCCCTTGCCCTTGGATGAATCCGTAATTAGAGAACGAATCTGCACGATTTAACTCCTTGTCCAGTGGCTTCTTTGCCACTATCGATGGGGGTGCTGTTGCACTCGTGGGAAACAGTCAAACACACACTTCAAGCATTTTCTACAGGAATATTTTCCTCCGCCCGCCGCGTCACCGACCTGCAACGGCCACCAAGTTGTGAAGCGAAATAGTTTTGAAACAGATACTTTCAATCGATTCCCCGGCGCCACGACTCCCCTTCGAATGAGCCCGTGCATTTCTGGTGATTTCAAACCAGCCCCTGAATACCAGTGAGCCGAATCACACGCCCAGAGTCCGGCCTTGCCGCGCGAGACCGGAGAAGCGTGTCTGAATATATGAAATAGAAGCTTCGGTAACAGATACTTTCCCGGCTCCGCGATGTCTGCCCTGTAGGAAAAAATATGCATTAATTAGGCTTTAAAATTGGACTTATTCGACACCCAATAGAGCCGGTTGCCGATGCCGACGGCCTACCTCCACGACTTGCCTTGCAATCCGATGACGCCTGCGCACTCTGCAAAGGCAGCTTGAACTGTCCGCCCGCCGCGCGCCGTTGCCCTGGATTGATGAGTCATCATCCGAGCCTAAGAAACGGAGGTTCGAACGACGCACCAATTGGACTGCGGAACCGTCCCTGGCCAATATGAACCGCGTGCTCCGCGATCCGACGAGAAGGTGAAGCACCGGTGCAACGAATGGCGGATGCACAGAATACTGGTCCGGCCCATGCGGATCGGCGCCTTGATGGCGCACCTTCCTCCGTCGGCGGATAGCCAATCGTCCCGTGGATTAGTGGCATCGGAGGGCGAACACCCGGCCCTCCATGCCAAGCGCCTTCACTGATTAAAAACCAAGGACGCTGCCTCGCAATGAGACAACGTCCTTGGAACAGAAAATTCCCGCTTAGTCGAAAACCGGGCTTTCGGTACGAGTGCGCTTCATTTCGAAGAAGTACGGGAAGGATGCGAGCTGCGCCGCAGCGTCAAACATCTTTCCTGCATCTTCCCCAGTTGGAATACGGGTAATGACCGGACCGAAGAAAGCAACGCCATCAACGGCGACGATTGGCGTGCCTACATCCTGCCCCACCAAGTTGATGCCTGCCTCGTGGCTCGAGCGCAGCACGTCATCGTTGGCATCGGTATTCGCAGCTTCAGCGAGTTCCGCCGGCAATCCCGCCTTCTTCAGCGCCTTGGCGATGACTTCATCACGATCTTCGATCTTCTCGTAATGGAATAGTTCACCCATGGCGGTGTACAAGCTGTCCTTGACTCCCTCGCCGTGTTCCTGGGCAGCACGCGTGACCACCCGCACCGGCCCCCATGAGATGTCCATCTTGGCGCGGTAGTCAGCTGGAAGGTCGCGGCCTTCGTTAAGCATCGAGAGGCTCATGACGTTCCAGTTCACGTCGATGTCGCGGACCTTCTCCACTTCCTTGATCCAGCGGCTCGTCGCCCAAGCGAACGGGCAGATTGGATCGAACCAAAAATCTACTTGCTGACGTTCAGCCATGAACTACCAACTTTCTTCCGAAGAGAATTTTTGAATACGGCTAGGCGGACTTCATATCGCGCTTGGCCACCATCGCGTGAGAGAGCAACGTGGGATCTTCACGGTCAATGACGGTTGCCCGAGTAATGACCACCTCGGCAACATCGTCGCGGCTTGGAAGGTCGAACATTACGCCGCCAAGGGTTTCCTCAAGAATCGACCGCAAACCACGCGCGCCGGTCTCACGCGCAATAGCCTGTTCTGCGATTGCTTCCAGTGCCGACTGGTCGAAGCTCAAAGCTACGCCATCCATCTGGAACATCTTCTGGTACTGCTTGAGAAGTGCGTTCTTTGGTTCGGTCAGTACGCGCACTAGCGCGTCCTTATCCAGATGCTCCACCGTGGTGATCACCGGCAGGCGACCAATGAATTCTGGAATCAGGCCGAACTTGAGCAAGTCTTCCGGCCGAACATCCGAGTAGGAAGCGGTCTCCGACTTCAGCGCTTTCAGCGGAGCACCGAAACCGATGCCTTTCTGCCCTGCCCGCGAAGAAATAATTTCTTCCAGTCCGGCAAAGGCGCCGGCAACGATGAACAGGATATTGGTGGTGTCGAGCTGAATGAAATCCTGGTGAGGGTGCTTGCGGCCACCCTGGGGCGGCACCGCAGCGACAGTGCCTTCAAGGATCTTCAGAAGCGCCTGCTGGACGCCTTCACCGGAAACGTCCCGGGTGATCGAAGGGTTCTCGCTCTTGCGGGAAATCTTGTCGATCTCGTCAATATAGATGATGCCGGTCTCGGCCTTCTTGACGTCATAGTCGGCAGCTTGAAGCAGCTTGAGAAGAATATTTTCCACATCTTCACCCACGTAGCCTGCTTCAGTCAGGCTTGTAGCGTCGGCGACAGCGAAAGGAACATTCAGCTTCTTCGCCAGCGACTGCGCCAGGTACGTCTTACCGCATCCGGTAGGACCAATAAGCATGATGTTGGACTTCGAGACTTCCACATCATCCAGCGGGTCATCGTTAGTCAGCGCCGCAACAGGACCGTGGTCCTGGTTGCCGTGGATACGCTTGTAGTGGTTATAGACAGCGACCGAGAGAGCACGCTTGGCGTTCTCCTGGCCGATGACGTATTCCTGCAACGAGTTGAAGATCTCGCGTGGCTTAGCCAAGGAGAACTCTTCGTGCACCTGCTCTTCGGCGAACTCTTCAGCGATGATTTCGTTGCAGAGTTCGATGCATTCAGTACAAATGTAGACACCATGGCCTGCAATTAGCTTCTTAACCTGCTTCTGGCTCTTCCCGCAGAAAGAGCATTTCAACAGATCCGAGCCTTCACCCATGCGTCCCATCGCACCATTCTCCCGTTTACTTGAGTAGCTGTGGACTTACTCAATTCTAGGCTAGTAGTCCCCCAAATTAGATGAATATGGCGGTTTACCTGTGTTGTGCCGTCTGCCTTTGGACAGACCAGCAACTAGGTAAACCGCCATTCATCATGGATTATTCCAAGTATGCGCTAGCTTCCCAGCTGAGCACGGTTCAGCTTACGAGGAGTCAATACCTCGTCTACGATGCCGTACACCTTGGCTTCGCTAGCAGTCATGAACAAGTCACGCTCCACGTCGCCGCGCACCTTCTCAACGTCCTGGCCGGAGTGGGAGGCAATGGTCTCTTCCAGCCAGCTGCGCATGCGCATAACTTCCTCGGCCTGGATCTGCAGGTCAGTCGCGGTGCCGCGTTCGCCGCCACCCATTGCTGGCTGGTGGATCAATACGCGCGCGTTAGGCAGGGCCAAACGCTTGCCCGGGGTACCAGCTGCGAGCAGTACTGCTGCTGCGGACGCCGCCTGGCCAAGGCACACGGTCTGGACCTCTGGGCGGATGAACTGAATCGTGTCGTAGATTGCAGTCATCGCGGTGAAGGAACCACCTGGCGAATTGATGTACAGGGTAACGTCGCGCTCAGGGTCCATGGATTCCAGGACCAGCAGCTGGGCCATCACGTCATCGGCCGATGCGTCATCAACCTGGGCGCCGAGGAAGATGATGCGATCTTCGAATAGCTTTGCGTATGGGTCCTGGCGCTTGAAGCCGTATGGGGTGCGCTCTTCGAACTGTGGCAGGATGTAGCGGGCCGACGGCATCTGACCGCTAACGGCTTCCGGATTGAAGTTCATGGTTTTCTCCTAGGACAAATCTTTGGGTATCAAGCGATGCGGTGCGACTATTTGTTGTCGTCGCCTACGAAACCGTTGACCGAGCCTGCGTGGGTTGCGATCTGATCGAAGAAGCCGTACTTCAAGCCATCTTCTGCGGTGAACCACTTATCACGCTGGTTGTCGATGAGGATCTGCTCCACGGTCTGACCGGTCTGTTCTGCAGTCAACTCGCTCATGACCTTCTTCATGTGCATGATCAGTTCAGCCTGGATCTTGATATCCGAGGCGGTACCGCCGATGCCGCCCGATGGCTGGTGCATCAGGATGCGGGCGTTCGGCGTAGCGAAACGCTTGCCCGGGGTGCCCGAGGACAGCAGGAACTGGCCCATCGATGCGGCCAGACCGGTTGCTACGGTCACGACGTCATTCGGGATGAAGTTCATGGTGTCGTAGATGGCCATGCCAGCGGTGATCGATCCACCTGGCGAGTTGATGTACAGGTAGATGTCCTTCTCAGGATCCTCTGCCGAGAGCAGCAGCAACTGCGAGCAAATGGCATTCGCATTGTCGTCGCGGACGTCGGAGCCCAGCCAGATGATGCGCTCCTTGAGCAGGCGGTTGTAGATGTAGTCATCACGGCCGGCCGGCTCTGCGGCTGCCATAGTGGGAGTGCGCGAATCATTTGACATGTTCTCTACCTCTTCCAAACGTGTAGATCAGTTTCTGGAATCTCTGTTTCTAATCCCATAGCTACAACTGGTTACTTTGAGATTACTTACTTCAAGCCATTCTTGGGCCGTTTCATGCCCCTGTTTCGCTCACGGCGCATGATGCACGCCCGCAGCGAACAAAAATGGCCATCGGCGGCTTGTTTTGAACAAGCGGCCGATGGCCATCAGAGTTTAGTGAAGACTACTTGGCCTCTTCGGCCTCAACCTCAGCAGCTTCTTCTTCACCGGCTGGCTTGACGAAGGAGGTCAGGTCAACTGCGGCACCGTTGGAATCGGTAACCTTAGCGAACTCGAGAACCTTTGCAAGTGCCTTGCGGCGGCGAACTTCGCCCATGAGCATTGGAACCTGGCCTGCGCCGTCCAGCATCTGTGCAAACTGGTTTGGCTCCATGCCGTACTGGCCTGCGGTCTGAACGATGTAGTCGATCAGCTCGGACTGCTCGACGCCAACTTCTTCAGCATCTGCAACAGCGTCGAGGATGATCTCGTTCTTGAAAGCACGCTCGGTGTTCTCGCGAACCTCTGCGCGGTGCTCTTCGGTGTCGTGGTCTGCTTCAGCGTCTGGTGCGTTGAAGTGCTGCTCGATCTGCTCATCGATAACCGATGCAGGAACAGGAACCTCAACCAGTTCAACCAGCTTGTCCAGAACCAGCTCGCGAGCCTCTACGCCCTGCTCGACAACCTTGCCCTCTGCAGCGTCCTTCGACAGGTTCTCGCGCAGCTCGGCGATGGTGTCGAATTCCGAAGCCAGCTGAGCGAAGTCATCGTTAGCTTCTGGCAGTTCGCGCTGCTTCACAGCGTTGACGACAACCTTGACGGTTGCGGTCTTGCCGGCGTGCTCGCCGCCAGCCAGGGTGGTCTCGAAGGTTGCGTCTTCGCCGGCAGACAGGCCGGTAACAGCCTCGTCCATGCCCTCAAGCATGTTGCCGGAACCGATCTGGTAGGACAGGCCCTGTGCGGAGTCGACTTCTTCGCCTTCTACAGCAGCGGTCAGGTCGATGGTCACGAAGGAGTCTGCAGCTGCTGGAGCTTCAACTTCCTTCAGGGTGCCGAAGCGGCCGCGCAGATCGTCGAGAGCCTTCTCGATGTCCTCGTCAGCAACTTCCTTGGCCTCAACAGAAACTTCGATGCCCTTGTAGTCCGGAAGTTCAACCTTCGGACGTACGTCTACCTCGAGGGTGAAGACCAGCTGGCCTTCGCCTTCCTTTTCGAGGGATGGCAATTCGGTGATGTCTACCTCTGGGCGGGACAGCGGGGTGAGTTCGTTCTCAACCATTGCCTTCTGGTAGTACTCGTTCAGACCTTCGTTGACGGCAGTCTCGATGACATGGCCGCGACCGACGCGCTGGTCGATCATCTTTGCAGGAACTTTGCCCTTGCGGAAGCCTGGGATCTGAATCTGCTGAGCGATGGTCTTGTACGCCTCATCGACGCGGGGCTTCAGTTCCTCGTAAGGAACTTCAACGGTCAGCTTAACCCGGGTCGGGTTGACGTTTTCGACGGCGCTCTTCACAGCGTTGTACTCCTGAGTTGTCTAATATTAGGTCTAATCTGCAAAAAACCCCGCAACATGGTGGCGTTGCGGGGTTGTTCGACAGAGTCGGGGTGACAGGATTCGAACCTGCGACCTCACGCTCCCAAAGCGCGCGCTCTAGCCAAGCTGAGCTACACCCCGATTAGCAGTGAACAGTCTAACCCGAGTTATCCTGTATCCACTAATCGTTTGTGATGCTTACTAGTTACTTTTTACGGTTCTTAGTGATCACAAGATCTAAATTATATTTAGCTCTCAAATTTCACGAGCTGAATCCGAAGATTTTTCACTCGTAAAGTCGGGGTGACAGGATTCGAACCTGCGACCTCACGCTCCCAAAGCGCGCGCTCTAGCCAAGCTGAGCTACACCCCGATTAGCCAGGAAGCCGCATCAAGCGATGCTTTGCTCCAACTAACCGTTTTGCTTGAATACCGAGAATTTTTCAATTTCCGCCACTCACGAGGACTGATCTCTCAGTTCTCAATTCTACGGCTGAATTGCTTCAGCCATAAAGTCGGGGTGACAGGATTCGAACCTGCGACCTCACGCTCCCAAAGCGCGCGCTCTAGCCAAGCTGAGCTACACCCCGGTAAAGTTCCGAAGAAAGCTTGTTTCATCTGGACTAACCGTTTTGCAATCGGTCCGGGAATGTTTTGTTTCCCGTGCTGATCACAAGAAACTAAGTTACACGGGTTCGAACCAAAAGCAAAATCGAGGATTTTGCATGTTGCAGAAAGACATCCGCATGATTTAGCGGTTTTCCTCGTTTCACAAGCCAGAATTTAGCCAAAACTCGCTTTTTCGTGAGTTGAATTACAGGTGGATTTTCGAACGACCGCAACACCAGTGCCGCCGGCCGACTGGAAGACAAGAACCACCCATTCTCCTTTGAAGCATTGACTGGGACCCAGATGCGGCCGATTATTTTTTCCAGGTGTTCAAGCAGCGACTGTTGCTTTGCTCGGCGACCCGGCACATAATCCGTGGCTGCTGGACTGAACCCCGGTCGAAACCAAGCGTCACGCTTGCAAACCTGACGCCATGCCAACAGCTCCCAGGCAGGCGTGAGGAGGGTGCGAGTTTGGGGCTATAGGCAATAAAGTGTGTCTGAAAACCTGATCCTGCCCCGGAAAGCCGGGGCAAGATCAAGGTTCACATGGGTATTGAATCCATAAGTGTGAAGCTTACTGGACAATCCCATACTTGTATTATCTGTCATTCCCGACTGAA
>NZ_JBLVOC010000005.1:414957-438136 GCF_053543575.1 Glutamicibacter sp. AGC84 | reverse complement strand
AACGCCCTGCGACGCGGGCACCTGTTCACCTACCTGGATACAGATCTGAACGGCTTGGGGATCAACGCGACGACGAACATGATTGAAGGTGCGGTGAACTCCGGCATCCGGGCCATGATTTTCTATCACCGAGGGATGCCCATTGAGCATCGCCGGCGGGCGTGCGAGTGGTTCTGCTGGACGCATGCGGATGAAGGGAACCGCCCGGCCTTGCGGACACTGTTGCGCCCGGAGCATTACACTCCCGAAGCGAAGAAGAGGGCGCAGCACATGGTTGATGAAGCACCAATCGGCCCGGAGCTTTATGGCACTGGCGCCAGCACTGAGGATGGGCAATTCATTCGCAGTGGGTGGATGAGGAATATCTACTAGAGCCGGGTTTTAAGGTTGTCTGGCCCGGGAACACGCCCGGGTCAGACACACTTTATTGCCTATAGCCCCAGGCTCTCCCCGGATGAAGGGAAAGCTTTTCAGACCCATCCGGCGAGCTTGAATAAAAATAAACGCCACGGTCGCCCATTGGCGCAGGCCTGAGAAATCCGGTTAAACCAAAAACGGAGACCCTTCCGGATCTCCGTTTCCACTTTCGTGGCGGGGAGAGGATTTGAACCTCTGACCTCCGGGTTATGAGCCCGGCGAGCTACCGAACTGCTCCACCCCGCGTCGGTAAATACAACATTACCAACTGATGAACTCAATAGCGAATCGAAAAGAGTGTCCTTAATCGCACTACGCCTAAATGTCCGACCTGATCCGAATTATCCTCTGGTTATATCCAGATGCCTCGGCCCGGCGTTACCCGGGTTTCAAAGACCCCAGGGTCTTCCGCCGCATGATTGCACACTCCGGCGGGTAGCCCGTCGCCACAAGGTGCCTGAGAGTCTGCTGCGATCACCCTAGCCCGCTCAGAGGGCAGGATTCGGGCGTTCCAGTCCCCCGGGGTCCTGCGATCGACCCGGAACTGCGTTGGCCTTCGGCCCTAACTTAAACATATGCCCGCGACCGCTTGGGCTGCCTGCGAGAAGAATGAGCCAGCGTCCTTGACGGTTGGCATCGGGAAACTTGCCTTTCGCGACCGCGCCCTTTCCCGTACATGGGTTGACCGTACTTCCCGCATCAATCCACGGGTACTGATCTGGAAACTGGCAGCTTGCAGCTTAACGCAAAATGGAGACCCTTTAGGATCTCCATTTTGCCATTCGTGGCGGGGGCAAGATTTGAACTTGCGACCTCCGGGTTATGAGCCCGGCGAGCTACCGAACTGCTCCACCCCGCGATGACTAGACAATTCTTGCATCATCGCGGAGTGAAAGCAAATCGGGCTGCTGGTGCTGCTGCTTAGCCTTCAGCACCGTCCTGGGGTGCTGGCGATTGGGTTGCGTCCGGATTCTGTCCGTCGTCCAGTTTCACATCCCCTTCAACCTCGGTGCCATTGATGGCCGCATCTGCGTCCATCGCACGAGTCAAGGCATCCTCCAACTGCTTCTGCGATTCACCGTAGGCTCCGAAGTCACCCTTGGCCAGCGCCTCCTGGCCATTCTTGATGGCTTCATTCGCGTCAGCCAGAGCCTCGGAGAGCTTCTGGGTATCAGTCTTGGCCGGTTCATTCTCGTCCTTTGGATCCTCCGCTGGCGTAACGCCTTCGGTCTCACCGGTCACTGCACCGGACTCACCGCCGAAGACCTCATCCAGCGCTTCTGCCAAGGTATCGGCGAAGCCAACCTTGTCGCCGAAGGAAACCAGAACCTTACGCAAGGTCGGGTAGCTGGTCTGGCCCGAGGACTGAACGTAGACCGGCTGGACGTAGAGGATACCGCCGCCAACTGGCAGCGACAGCAGGTTGCCGTTCTTGACCTCCGAAGCACCCTGACGCAGCAGGTTCAGTTCAGTGGTCACTCGAGTGTTGGTATCGAAGTTCTGCTGCGCTTGGCCTGGGCCAGGTACCGCAGTATCTCGTGGCAGCTCGAGCAGGCGCAGCTTGCCGTAGTCTTCGGCCTTCGCTCCGGGTTCGGAGCCGGCATCGGCGTTGGCCGAAAGGAAGCCGAAGAGCACGTTGCGCTGCTGGCCATTGGCCGCGGCCGCAGGGATAAATGTCGAGGTCAGCGAGAACGACGCTTCATCCTGGGTCGGCATCTTCAAGGACATGAAGTATGGCGGCTGCTTCACGCCAGCGGCGGATGAGGTCGGATCATCCGGCACAGCCCACGCGTCGTTGGACTCGTAGAACGCGTCCGGGTTGTCCACGTGGTAGGTGGTTAGCACTTCGCGCTGCACCTTGAACATGTCCTCAGGGTAACGTACGTGCTCCATCAACTCAGCCGACATGTCATCCAACGGGTTCAATGCCGTAGGGAAGACCTTCTGCCAGGACTGCAGGATCGGGTCTTCGGTGTCCCAGGCGTAAAGCTTGACCGTTCCGTCATAGGCGTCGACGGTGGCCTTCACCGAGTTGCGCAGGTAGTTCACGCGGCCGGTCAAAGACAGGTCCTGCGCATTAGTCAGCGAGTCGGTCACTGCCGAGTCCAATTGCTGCTGCTGCGAATACGGGAAGTCGTTGGAGGTGGTGTAGCCATCGATGATCCACTGCACGCGGCCATCAATGATGGCAGGGTACGCCTGGGAATCCAGCGTCAGGTACGGAGCAACCTTGCTCACGCGATCGCGAGGATCACGATCGTAGAGGATCTGCGATTCGCTATTGACGTTCTGTGAGAGCAAGAGGTCAGTGGAGGCGAACTTCAGTGCGTAGACCAAGCGGTTGAACATGTTGCCAACGTTCGGACCGCCATCGCCCTGGAAGGTATAGCGGGTGTCTTGGTTCTCGCCACCGGTACCTGGACGGTCAAGTTCCTGGTCGGTCCATCCCTCATCCGGCCCGCCGACAATGGAGTAGGACGGAGAATTCTCACCGAAGTAGATCCGCGGCTCGTAATCCTCGTCGGTAATCAAATCACCGGAGGTCGGGATGCCACCGAGCATGAAGTCCGGACGACCACCGGCAGCCACGCGGTTACCATAGGCAGCCACCAGGCCGTAGCCATGGGTGTAGTTGATGTGCTGGTTCACCCACGTGTCGGTTGGGTCCACGTTCACTTCACGGGCGGCAATAACGGTATCTTCCACCTTGCCGTCGATCTCGTAACGGTCGACGTTAAGGGTCTCGGCGAAGGTGTAGTAGCCGCGGAACTGCTGCAGCTGCGCGAAAGCAGCCGAAACCAGGTTTGGATCCAGCAGGCGGATATTCGCGGTGGTTGAGGTTTCCTCGGCCAGCGCATTCTTCTCAGTCGAGATCTTCGCATCGTAGTCAGTAACTTCGACATCGTCGAGACCGAAAGCCAAGCGCGTCATTTCGATGTTGCGCTCAATATAGTCGCTCTCCAACGCCCTTTGGGAAGGGACCACCTTGTACTGCTGGATCAGGAACGGGTAGACGCCGCTGGCAACGATCATCGTTGCTACCAGCATGGCGGTGCCGATCAATGGCAAACGCCAGCGACCGTTGATTGCCGCAATCACGAAGGTGATGGCGATAAGGACTGCCACAATGGCCAGAATCATCTGTGCAGGGATGACAGCGTGGACATCCTTGTACAGTGCACCGGCGACACGGCCGGACTGGTCGGTGAGGGTCTCGTACTGGCCGATCCAGAAGTTCACAGCCTGGAAGATCAAGAAGACTCCGACAACAACTGCGGTGTGCACCCGAGCGGCCTTGCCAACGGTTATGCCGCCACGCTCTTCAACGCGGATTCCGCCGTAGAGGTAGTGGGTCAGCAGACCAGCCACGCCGCTGAGCAGCACGACCGAGATCAGGAAGCCGTTGACCAGTGCGATGAATGGAAGGGAGAAAACGAAGAAGCCCAGATCCATGTTGAACTGGGGGTCAGTGCTACCGAAACCGACCTGGTTGAAGAACAGCAAGATGGTCTGCCACTGTCCGGCCACGGCAACGGCAGCGAAAATGCCGATCACCAATGGAATGCCAACCATCAGGAATCGGCGGACTGGTTCCAGCTGGGCCTGGTAGCGCGACATGGAATCAGGTCGGGTCGAGTTTGGCGCATAGACAGGGCGGTGCTTGTAGGCACTGCGCATCGAGAACCACATTGGAACCGCCATCAGCACCAAAGCGATCAGGAAGATCACTAATTTGGAGATCCGCTCAGTCCAGTAGACCTCGGAGAAACCCAGCTGGTTGAACCAGAGGATATCAGCGTAGAAATTCGACAAGAAAACGAAGACTGCGACGAGAATGACCACCGCGAAGATGGTCAGGGTCAGCGGCGAGGCTTTCTTGCCCGAAGGGTTGGAAGGTCGTTGTGGTTCTTGGGGCCGCGGCGGACCCCCGAACGGACTATCCGATCCAAAAGACACTATCTATTCCTTACTTTGGGTTCTTCCCGTTGTTCCCAACAAGAGAACTCGTGTACCTAATTCTTGTACGGGCGTTGTGTACGAGACTGGTTTCCTTGCATCACATTCTTCCCTTGATGCCCGGCTAAATCTATTCGCATGTCGTGAAAGTCGCCGGGTCTTCACCTGCGGCGATCTTCTCCAATGCCTGGCGAGCTTCTGACAGGGTTGCAACCTTGATGACATCCAGTCCGGCAGGAATACGCCCTATGGCTTCAGCGCAGTTGTCGGCTGGGGCCAAGAAGACGGTTGCTCCGGCATTCTTCGCCGCCACCATCTTCTGGGCGATTCCACCGATTGGACCGACCTTGCCATCGGCTGAAATCTCACCGGTACCTGCGATGTGGTGGTCTCCCGCCAATGAGCCTTCCGTCAGGCGGTCAATGATCGCCAAGGCAAACATCATGCCGGCGCTGGGACCGCCAACATTTTCCAACCCGAAGCTCACATCGATAGGGAACTCGTATTCGTTGCCCAGGAAGACACCCAACTGGCGTTCGCCATTCTCGGCTTCCTTGGTGTTCACAGTGACATCTACGTCGCTGTAGACGCCATGCTTATCTGGTCTGCCAACGGTCAAGATTGCTGGTTCTGCACCGCGGGAATTCAGTTCTTCCTTCAGCTGTTCCAGCGAAGTGATCTTCTCTCCTTCGAATTTCAGAAGGCGATCCTTGGGCTCAAGCACTTTTTCATTCGTGCCGGTGGAGAACTCAGCGACCGTAAGCCACTCGGTAAAGCCCTGATCCAGCTCGGCCAAAGCCGCTGCCACAGCCAAGTCCTGCGATGAAGTCATCATGAAATCATTTTGTTCATTCTTCTCTTCTGAAGAGACACCACGAGAAATGATGGTTTCTTCAGGAACTAGATCCTTGGCCGGATTGACCAATGCTTCAAGTACGACAGGTATGGTGATTCGGTTCTGCCCGCCACCCTGGACGTAAATGGTCAACAGATCCAAGACGCTCTCCGAAGGGTACGACGGGGCTCCTTTGATGGAGACCACGTCGTGCCCGTTGTCCTCGCCAAGAGTGTTGAACACTGGGCCAGGCGACCGGATCATGAAATTCGTGGGGAGAAACATCATGACGCCAATCAGCAGCAGCGCAACGATGCCGGAGCTGGTGCGTTTCATGGTTTTGGAACCTCGCGGAGTGCGGCTGGAATCGCCTGGCTCCAAAGTCGAGTCTTGTGGTTCCTGTACGTGCACTGATCCTGCTCCCGCCAACTGTCAAAAAATACGCGGATCCGCCCTTGCAGACATCCCCACCCTTAGCCTACTGAAGCCCTGGGTTTAAAAGCATCAGCATCAAGGCGTATTCGATGTGCCGAAAGCGAACTGAAGCCCAGATTCATGGGAACTACCAGCTGCTCGCGGTAGTTTTAAAGGCATGGCACAGAACCCCCCGAATAACCGCCCTAACGGCGATGACGACGAGAACAATCCGCAGGACCCATTGTCTGCAATGTTTGGTCAGCTCTTCGGTGGCGGATTCGACCCGAATGACCTTCCGCCGCAGCTTCGTGATGCCCTTGGTGCTCAAGGCGATCCGGCTGCGATGCAGAAAATGATGCAGCAGGCCCAGGCCATGATGTCCGCGATGATGAGCAATAACGCCTCTTCCGGTCCGGTGAACTGGAAGCTTGCATCCGACACCGCTTTGCAGGCATACGCCAGCGATGATCCGGCGGTATCGGAGGCGCGCAGCAAAGCCATCAGCGATGCTTCAAACCTTTCTGAGCTGTGGCTGAACAACGCTACGGTGTTCGAGTCGAACGGCCACTCAACCGAGGCATGGACCCGTAAACGATGGTATGACAAGACCTTGGCCACCTGGAAGCAGGTCACCGAACCTGTCGCCGAGTCGGTAGCTAGCGCAATCACCACCGCGATGAAGGAACAGATTCCCGAAGAGATGAAGGGCATGCTCGGCAACTCCGATGGCATGTTCCGCAATCTCGGAGCCAGCATGTTCGGCATGCAGCTGGGCACTGCGCTGGGCGGTTTGGCAACCGATGTGCTTGGCGGCACCGACATCGGCCTGCCTTTGGCAGGAACCACTCCAGGCATTATCGCGGCCAACGTCAGCAAGTTCGGCGATGGCCTTGAAATCCCTGAGCAGGAAGTCCTGCTGTATGTGATTCTGCGGGAGAACGCTCACGCACGATTGTTCAACCGGGTCCCTTGGCTAAGCTCCAAGTTGATTGGTGCCGTGGAATCCTATGCTCGGGGCATCCATATCGACATGTCGCGCATTGAAGAAGCAGTACGCGGTATCGATCCGTCCAACCCCGAAGCGCTGCAATCGATGTTGGGTGAAGGATTGTTCACCCCGCAGCGCACCCCCGCTCAGGAGAAGGCTCTAGAAAACCTAGAACTGACGTTGGCATTGATCGAGGGCTGGGTTGATCATGTGGTCTCCTTGGCCGCTCAGAACCTTCCATTTGCTGGTCACCTGCGCGAGACGATGCGTCGCCGCCGCGCTTCCGGTGGCCCAGCTGAGACTGCCTTCGCATCTCTGGTGGGACTTGAATTGCGCCCACGCAAGCTGCGCGAAGCGGCTGCCCTGTGGGAGCACTTGTACGACGAACGTGGTATCGAGGGCCGTGATGCCGTATGGGATCACCCAGATCTGATGCCTACTGCGGAAGACCTCACCGATCCCAAGGGCTTCACGCATCGCCGTGAAGTTGCCGCGACCGAGTTCGACGACTTCGACGCAGCACTGGGTAAGCTTCTGGACGGCGGCTTCGACAACGCTGAACCCGAAGCCGAAGGCGATGACGGCTCAGGGAATCCAGAGGATCCGAAGAGCTGATTAGATCGAAACCTCGAAGGAGGGATGTGCACGAGTGCACATCCCTCCTTCTTGCATTGAACTACTGTTCCTCGTCATGGCCGAAACCCGAAAGTTCATCCTGGGTCCGGCCCAATTCCTTGGCGTGAGCGTTGTAGCCTGCGTGGAATGCCTCCAAGAAAATATCCGCCTGCGCTCGGCGTTCGAACCGGTTCAGCAAAGCCTGGAACCTAGGTCCGTGGCCGGCCCGCGGGGCCACCAGATGCGCCAGTTCATGGACTAGAACATAGTCTTGCACCCAGCTGGGCATATGCTGCAACGTGACCGATAAGCGGATGCTGCGCTGCCGATATGAAGCCGAACCCCAACGCTTATTCTGGTTGGCTACCCAACGCACGGATTGCGGCGCGGCTTCGCCGGCGAAGTACTGCTGGTCAAGAGATGCCGCTCGGCGCTCCAGCGCATCATCGGTATGACCCGCGGTACGCGCTTGGCGTCCCTTGCGATACTTCGAGATCATCTCATCAACGAAAGCGCGTTCCGTTTTTTCGTCCAGCGCTGCAGGGACTTGGATAATCAGCCGGTTATCGCGCCACTGGGAGGAAATGGTCTTCTTGCGCTTGGCCGAGCGCAGAACCCGCACTGGAATCTCATCCGGCGCTACGAAGTCGACGGAGTTTGGAAAAGCTGGCATTGCATTGCCCCTCTTTCCTCATCTATGGCAGTGGCCGCGGATCTTCCCGACCGCTCACTACGTCATCTCTCTAAGCTACGTCCCAGCCTGAACAGCTTCGGACCAATTCGCCAACTTGTGGAGAACCCTATGCTCGGCGCTCTCCAACGACCGCAAGTACCGCCTCGCCATATCGTTCAAGCTTGCTAAGTCCCACCCCTGGAATCTTCGACAATCCCTGGATTGAATCCGGCTGGTGCTCCGCGATGGACATGAGGGTTGCATCGGTGAATATCACGAACGCGGGGACCGAATTGGATTGGGCAATTTCTGATCGCCATTCACGCAAAGTCTCAAACAACGCTTCATCATAGGCAGCAGGGCACGAGGCGCAACGCTTGAGCTTCCGCTCTTTCGCACTGGTCAAGAAGGATCCACAGGTCATGCAGACTGCGGGCGTGATTTTCTGTTCGCGTTTGCGGTAGGTGGTCTGCTGCCTGCTGCTGGCTTGGCGTACCGATTTAATCCCATCGAGGAATCGCGATGGGTAACGGTGCGCACGTCCGCCCGGGGTCCTTGCCAACGACCAGGACAGGTACAGGTGCTTCCGCGCGCGGGTAATCCCCACGTAGAGCAATCGCCGTTCTTCATCAAAGCCCGCCTGGTCCTTGGCATAGGAGATCGGGACCAGGCCTTCGTTCAATCCAACCAGGAATACGGCATCCCATTCCAACCCCTTTGCAGCATGGAATGATGCCAAGGTGACGCCATCCAGAGTTGGCGCGTGCTGGATCGCTGCGCGGTCTTCCAATTCCTTGACCACATCGTGCAATGTGGCATCAATGTCTTGTTCTTTTTTGAGCGCAACGACTTCGTCGGCCAGGCGAACCAGTGCCGACATCGATTCCCAACGCTGGCGCACCGCACCAGTGCCGCCGCTCGGGGCATTCACCGAGTAGCCGTGCGAAGAAAGCACATCGCGCACCATCTGCGCAACCGGAGTATCTGCGGCGACGCTCAAGCCGGCCCGCAAGGCCAGCATCCCTTCCTTGACTTCACGACGGGAGAAGAACCGCTCGGCACCACGCATTACGTAGGGGATGGAATACGCCGTCAGTGCTTGCTCAAAAGCCTGGGACTGCCCGTTAGTGCGGTACAAAATGGCAATCTCGGAGATGTCCTGGCCGTTTTTGAGCAGCTGCTTGATGCGCTGGGCGACTTCCTCGGCTTCATTTTCGTCATCCGTCGCTTCAAAGAATTCAGGGGCCGGACCGTGATCGCGTTGCGCGATGAGTTCCAGTGGTTCGGGCCAGGTCACGTTACGGTCAGGGACTTGGGATTCAATGCGCCGACTAGCAAGCACCTTATTCGCCAGGTTCACGACTTCAGGAGTGGAGCGGTAATCGCGTACCAGCTTCACGACCTTTGCTTCCGGAAACCGTGTGCCGAAGTTCAGCAAGAAGTCTGGGCGTGCACCGGTGAAAGAATAGATGGTCTGGGAGGCATCGCCCACCACGCACAGTTCGTTGCGCTGGCCAAGCCAGAGATCCAGGAGCCGTTGCTGCAACGGCGAAACGTCCTGGTACTCGTCGACGACGAAGTGGCGGTACTGCTGGCGTACACTGGCTGCGACTTTTTCATTGTCTTCAAGAATTGCAATGGTCAGCAGCAGTACGTCTTCAAAGTCGATAACTCCGCGGTCATCTTTGAGCTCTTCGTAGGTTTGGAAGATGCGGGCCATGCTCACTGCTTCGAGACCGTTGGGCAGTTCTCGGGTAGACGCAACCTTGGCGTAGCTTTCCGGGGTATGCATGGAGACCTTGGCCCATTCGATTTCCGCAGCCAGATCACGGACCATGGCGCGGTCGCTGGAAATGCGCAGGCGACGCGCCGCCTCCGCAATGAGCGGGGCCTTGTGTTCTACCAAGTTCGGCAGGGTTCCGCCAACGGCCTGCGGCCAGAAGTACTGCAGCTGGCGCAAGGCAGCTGCGTGGAAGGTACGCGTCTGCACGCCGGGTGCGCCGAGCTGACGCAAGCGGGTACGCATCTCCGCAGCTGCACGCGTGGTGAAAGTCAGCGCGAGAACACTGGTCGGGTTGTAGATGCCAGTATGCACGCCGTGGGCGATCCGGTGGGTAATTGCTCTGGTCTTTCCGGTTCCTGCGCCCGCCAGAATACACAGTGGACCGCTGAGGGTTTCAGCTGCTTGCCGCTGTTCAGCATCCAGTCCCGCTAGCAAATTGTCTGCTGGCGGATTGTCGTATTCGGTCACTTGCTCAGGGCCTCCGGAAGGGGTTTGCCGTACCAGGTACGGATCAATGCGTGGGCTATCGAGACTCCGCGCGGTATATCTATTGTTCCTGATTCCAGAGCTTCACGCAGTTCGGCTCGTGTGAACCAGCGAAGGTCCATGATTTCTGCACCATCCGGAACCAGCTCTTCGCTCAAGGCTTCAGCAGCGAAACCGAGCATCAGCGATCGCGGCATTGGCCAGGGCTGGGAACCGCGGTAGGCGACCTCTCCAATACGCACACCGGATTCTTCAAAGATCTCGCGGCGCACAGCAGACTCCAGGGACTCCCCTGCTTCGACGAATCCTGCAAGCACCGAGTACATCCGGTGCTTGAAGGTGGCGTTGGATCCGAGCAGCAATCGATCTTGGCTGTCGATCACCGAGGCAATGATTGCCGGGTCGGTACGTGGAAAAAGCTCGTGGTCATTGTTCACGCAACGCTGGCCCCACCCGAAGGTGGCAGCCCTAACGGGTGAACCGCAGCGTGGGCAGAATTTCTCTGAACGGATCCAATTGGCGATCGCCTGCGCTTCAACGAAGAGTTCTGCATGCAGTTCATTGAGCAGGTTGAAGCCTTCACGTAGCGTCGTCCAGCGCTCGATGCCGCTGGAGGCATAGTCCTCGGCATCAACGAGAGCCAGGACGTATTCCGTGCCTGATGCACGCCCCAGGTACACCTGGCGCTCGGAGTCTTTTGCGAGGTAGTCAGTGCCGTTGAGAAAGAAGAGATCAGAGCCGATAGTTGCCGCGCCACCACCACTGATCAGCAGCACCTTGGTGCTGCGCTGCTTAAATAGGCCAGGCAAAAGCATCGGGTCTTGCTTTTCGGTCAGTGGGCGCTCAATCAGAGACTGTCCGAAGTGAAGTCCGGTAAGTGGGGTTCGATAAGTTTCTGCCAGAGCCATACCTCTAACCTAATGCACGTAGCGCTCGAGAATCTTGATGCTTGCTCAATGTGGATAGCTGTTGATCAATGAGATTCGTCGCAACTCTGAATGTTGCCGGTGAATCCCGCCATATTCCGTGCGTCATTCAACGATAGAAAAGGGAATCTCGCATACGGTGGAACTTGTGAAACGCACTGCCATGGAACTCGCCGCAATTGCCACCGCCGCCGTCCCCGGATTGACTCCGGTAGGCTTCGCGGCGTTGTCCGACGATGCAGAAGATTTTGATTCAGCATTGATCGTCGACGCACTCAAGCATCGCTGGCGCGTTCGTTCACCTCGGCATGACGAGGCAAGCATGCGTCTGGAAGCAGAGCTTTCTGCCTTGCGTGCTTTCTCCGCCAAGGTCCGCGCTTCACTGCCGTTTTCCTTGCCTGCCGTAGCCGGTACCGTGCGCCAGGGCCCACTGCGCACCTTTGTCTACAAGGATATGCCCGGACACGTTCCGACCCTCGATGAATTGGTTGATGTGGGCAGCAACCTGGCCAAGTCGCTGGGCCAGTGCATGGCTGCCATCCACCAGATCCCAGATGAAGCTGTTGAAGTGGCAGGCCTGCCGACCTACACTGCCGACGAGATTCGCCAGCGCAAACTCAACGAACTGGATACCGCCGCGGCTACGGGCAAGGTGCCAAGCGGTTTGCTGCGCCGTTGGGAACACGCCATGGAGGACGTGGCGCTGTGGCGTTTCAACGCTGCCGTAGTTCACGGCGACTTCGATGAAGAGCAGCTGCAGATTTCCCATTCCAGCATCACTGCAGTCAAGGGCTGGACAGATTTGCACGTCGGTGATCCCGCCGATGACTTCGCTTGGCTTTCGGCCATAGAAGACCAGAGCTTCAGCGAGCGCGTTTTCACCGCCTATGTCGAAGCCCGTGGCAAGGCTGCGGATCCGCACATCATGCGTCGCGCCGCGCTGGCCGCCGAATTCGCGCTGGCGCAGTGGCTGGTGAAGTCTTTGGATTCCAAGGACTACGAGCGCATCGCCGAGGCCGAAGAGATGCTACGCGAATTGGACCAGAACATTGCGGAGTACGGTGGCCAGCCATTGTCGGTCGTGGAAGCTCCGCGCCCTTTGGCTCCCCAGCCAGAAGCGCCGGCCCAGAAGGCTCCGGAAAAGCCGGCCGCCGTCGCCGCGCCAAGCATTAACACCGACAAGGTCACTCCCCTGGCTGCGGAATCGCCGAACTCCGCGTCGCCCCAAAACACAGCGTCCAAGGTCCCGGCCGCTCCAGAGAAGTCTGGTGACCAGCCAAAATCTGATGCTGTTCAGGCTGATGCCAAGAACAGTGCACCTGCGGAGGAAGAACCCGCCTCCAAAGCCGCCGAACACGATAGTGATGCAGCGGAAGCCGAGTCAGCTGCCGCACAGCCAATCAGCACGGCTGAGCCTGCTGAAGAGAACAACAAGCCTGTTGAGGACGCCGGGAAGTAAAGACTTCCCAGCGTCCTGAGCGGCTAGCCTTCGAGCTGTTCAAACGCGCTGCTGATCATCTGTTCCAGTTCTTGTTCATCGGAGAGATACTCCGCGTGGATCGTAATGCCCGCCGCCACATAGTAGAAGGCGGCCTTGATCTCCTCCAGCGGGATTCCGTGCAGGCGTGACCAGCCCAGACGATACACCGCGAGCTGGACCAGCTTGCTCTTCAAATCCTTGCCGCTAGGAACTCGACCGGTTTTCCAGTCCAGCATCAGCCACGTACCGTCGTCCATCCGGAAGACGGCATCAATGCGGCCACGCACAGCCACCGGACCCACACGGGTCTCCAATGGAACCTCGACATAGGCCGGCTGCAGCTTGGACCATTCGCTGCATAGGAACGCTTCCTTCATGGATTCAAGGTCCAGCGCCTCATCAAGATAGCCATCTGCCGGATCCTGCAGGTCTCCCAGATCAAGCATTGACGTCTTCTCGTAGAACTCTTCAATCCAGGCATGGAACGCGGTACCGCGCCGTGCAGCGAGCCCCGGTCGACGCGGCACCGGGCGTCGAAGGTTTTCCAGTACCCCAACCGGGTCCTCGGCCAGCTCGACAAACAATGAAGCACGCACATGCTCTGGTGCCTCGATGCTGCGCTCACGGCCAGCCAAGAACTCGCGCTGGCCTAGAAGTTTCTCGGCTTCTTCAGCCCACTGCCTCCCGAAGCTGGTCAGCGGCTCATGATCTGTTGGAACGGATTCGAGATCCTTCGCCACTTCCGCAATGACATTGCGCCGTGAATACGGGTATGGAGTCTTTTGCACTCCCCCCGTGACGACGGGGCCTTCCAATGGATCGTACGGCCACAGCGCTTCAAGGGGCGTCAAAGTGCTCGGGTTTTGTTCCGGCGCTTCTTCGTCCTTCACCCAGACCCCGATCTCCGCCTGGGGTTCCTCGCCTTCGGCCAGCGGAAGCAAACAGGTGAAGAATTCTGATGGCTCGGTTGGCTTGGTACGGGTGCTCGTCCAGACGCTGCTACTGCAAATCAGCAATGACTTGGCGCGGGTCACCGCAACATAGGCCAGGCGACGCTCTTCGGCAATGTGGTGGTCCTCTACCTGGTCCTTGAAGACCGATTCGGCTTCCAGCAGTTCCTTCAAGGCCGGCTGTTCGGTGTCCCATTGGGGCAGGTCGCGGGCGTCGCCACGGATTTCCCAGGGCAGCGCTTTGTCACCGCTGGTCCACCGGTCGGATTTGGAACCCGGGAACACCCCGTCGTTCAAGGTCATCACCGCCACGATGTCCCATTCCAATCCCTTGGACGCGTGAACCGTCAGCAATTGGACTGCCGCGGGGTCAGCATCTTCGCTTGGCAGCGGTAGTCCCTTTTCCTTTTCGGCGGCCTGTTCCAGCCACATCAAGAAGCCGGACAGTTCAACGCGTGGCGCATTGCGGCAGTATTCGCGTACCACATCGGCGAAGGCATCGAGGTTGGCTCGCGCCTTGTCTCGAGATATCCACGGACGGGCAGCCACCTCGATGTCCAGGTTCATGGCGCGTTCGGTCTCGCGAATCAGCGTTTCAAGGTCGTCATTGGCCAGCAGCCGCAGGCCGGCGAGTTCATCGCGCAGGGCCGCCAAGCGCTCGTAGCCCGCTGCGCTAATGGTCCTGCCGTCATTGCTGGTCCACCCTTCCCTGGGCAGGAAGTCCAGTGCTTCGACGAGGCTGGCCGCATCATTGAGTTCGGCGCGGGCCGCCTCGGTCACTGCTTCTTCGGGGCTCTGCGCCTCTTCGCTTTCTGCCGGGTCTGGCTGCAGCCCGCGGGCTCGCCGCCGTTCCAGCTGGCGGGACCAATCGGCGAAGGCCATCAGGTCTGCGGCACCCAGCCGCCAGCGCGCTCCAGCCAATAAGCGCATGAGCTTGTCGGAGCGCAGCGGGTCAACCAGCACGTGCAGGTACGAGACCAGGTCGGTGAGCTCAGGGGTGCTCAGCAATCCGGATAGTCCCACGAGCTGGTATTTGATGCCCCGCTCAGCGAGCACCTCGCCCATGATGCTCAACTGGGTACGATTTCGCGAGAGCACCGCACTGGTCTTCGGCTCGGAAGATGCCCTATTCTCGGCAACAATCATGTCGGCTATGGCGTCTGCCTCGTCGCGAACCGTTGCGCAACGGTTGAGCACCACACGACCTGGCTTGGCATGCGCCGAGGAATCCAAGGGCTTGACCGAGACCGGGCCTTGATGCTGCGGCCCGCCGGCAGTGATGCTATTCGCTGCCGCGAGCACGTTGACGGTATTGCGCCATGCGATGGTCAGGTGCTTCACGTGGGCGACGTCCCGGCCTGTGTCCCGAACAATCGGGAAGACTTCTGGGAATCGGAACAGCTGACCGGCACTAGCCCCGCGGAATCCGTAGATGGATTGGTTAGGGTCACCCACCGCGGTGACCGGATGGCCTTCGCCATAGAGTTGAGAGAAGAGCACCATCTGCGCGTGCGAGGTGTCCTGGAATTCATCCAGCAGCACCACCTTGTGGCTAGCCCGTTCGGCGAGCGCAGCTGCCGGCACCTCCTGGGCGATACGCGCTGCGTGGGCCACCAAGTCGCCGTAGTCCATCACCCCGAGGCGCTTCTTTTC
This sequence comes from Glutamicibacter sp. AGC84, assembly GCF_053543575.1. Lineage (NCBI taxonomy): Bacteria > Bacillati > Actinomycetota > Actinomycetes > Micrococcales > Micrococcaceae > Glutamicibacter > Glutamicibacter sp. AGC84. Next base: position 422,956 of record NZ_JBLVOC010000005.1, on the reverse strand, counting down.
CCGGGCGTACTCTTCAGCCAACTCAGCGATGGTGGCACGTGAAGCCAGCTTGTCGATGAGCTTGAGGGCTGCTTGGGTAGTTTTCTTGGGCTTCTCTGCGTCCATCGGCAAGGTGCGCAGGCGTGCCACCAGGTCATCAATCCACTGATGGGCCTCAGGTGCGGTGACCAAGTGCTCGGATGCTTCCGAACTGAAGGAAACGATGGCATCAATCAGTGTGCTGGTGGCACTGTTCAGGTGCTCGTAGTTGCCGGTGTATCTTTCCAGCACCGAGTGGGCCACCTGCCATGATTGGGCCGCGCCCAACAAGGCACTGTCTTCTTCAAGGCCAAGCCGCAGCCCATGGTCTTGGACCAGGGTGTTGGCGTAGGAGTGGTAGGTGGATACCGCAGGGTCAAGGAAGTCCCGGGTTTCTTCTGGGCTGAGCAGACCGGTGGCCACAAGCTGCGCGATCTTGGCACGGATACGCACGGAAAGCTCTCCCGCTGCCTTGCGGGTAAAGGTCACCCCGAGAATCTCTTCCGGCCGGACCAGCTGGTTGGCTACCAGCCAGACGACTTTATCCGCCATGGTTTTGGTCTTGCCCGAGCCGGCGCCGGCGATGACCAGCATCGGTTCCAATGGCGCAGCGACTATCTCAGCCTGCTGCGCGGTGGGCGGAAACTGCTCGCCCAGGGCTGCGGAGAGTTCTTCTGGAGTGAATCTGATATTGCTCATGGTTCGGTGACCTGTCGTCCTTGGGCGCACAAAGGGCAGATTTCAGGCAGCGTGCAGTTGCCGAGGATCCCTGCGGCTCCCGAAACGTGCCGGGTGATGAATTCACTGTTTCCCATCAGCGAGGCAGCTTCGAAGATGAGCGCGCGGGCCCAGTCCCCTTCACCAATTGATGGTTGTTCACGGACCGAGGCGCCCTTGGTGCTGGTACCGACGTAGACCAAGGATGCGCCGGCTGGCTCATCCGGGAGTCCTGCAGTTTCCTCGTGATCTTGCAACGCGCCGAGCTGGATTGCGGTTTGGTAGACGCCTAGCTGCGGGTGTTCCAAGGTTGCGTCCTTGGATGGCGCAGTGGAACCGGTTTTCAGGTCAACGACCCTCACCTTGCCGTTGGCGTCAGCTTCGACGCGGTCGATAATTCCGCGAAGCTGGATATGCGTGCCGTCAGGGGCCGGGACCTCGATCTGGAACGGCATCTCGCGAGCCACCAGTTCGCGTCCTTCTTGGCGCATGGTGACGCAGTAGGCGGCGAACTTCTTGAGCATGCTATTGGCACGGTCGAAGTCCCTTTGACCTTCCCAGTTCTCCAGTTTTTCCAGCTCTGGCCAGCGTTGCTCCAGGATCTGCTGGTATTCGCTTCCGCTTGCATCGGGATGCTCTTCGGCGATGGAGTGGATCAGCGTACCCAAGGAGGCCGCGAAATCGCGGGCAGCGGTTCCACCAGCGCTTTGCACAAACCAGTTCAGCGGCGATTTCACCAGGGTTTCCACCTTCGACGGTGACACCCGCCGAGGCTGGTCTTCCGGGATAACCGGTTCATGGGTAGTCAGTTCGCGCAACCCCCACCAGGAACTTGGATGCGCTCCTCGCACCGGGCGCTCTGCCTGAGCCAGGCGTCCAAGCACGTGGGTGGCGTCCTGGTACAGGTTAGCTGCTTCCACATCGTCCGGCGCTGGCGCTGCCCCAAGGCCGGCGGCCCTGGCTCTCTCGGCGGTGCTGCGCAGCTCTGCCACCAAGGTTGGAAGCGAACGGATGCGCGGAACCGCGGTTGGTTCCCTGCCTTCTGGCCCCGGTGGCTCGACCAGATCCAGGAAAGAGGAAGGCTGGCTGTCTTCGTTATCGACCGCCGTGCAAATCAGCTGGTCTCCAGCACGGGAGACGGCATTGCTGAAGCTGCGCAATTCGTCGTTGCGGATTTGGCGTACCAGATGCGTTGGCGTTCGGGTGGCCAGGAATTCAATGCCATGCTCCGCGGCGTCGGCGAGCGCATTGGAACCGAGCAGCTCGCCACGGAGCCGGAGGTTGGGCCAGGAGCCTTCTTGCAGCCCGGGGATAAAGACCACTGGCCATTGCTTTCCGGCAGCGGCAGCGGTAGTGAGAACCGTGACGGTTTGCCCACCGGCAGCACGGGTTGCCAAGGAGTCCATGGGCAATTCCTGCTGCAAGATGTGCTCGATGAACTGCTGGACGCTGGCGCCGGGAAGCTGATCCACAAAACGTTCTGCGGCTTGGAAAAGCGACAGGACAGCATCCAGGTCATGATCTGCGCGGCGGGCGGCAGTGCCGGTGCCCAGGGCCTCTTCGCGCCAGGCCTTTGCCCGGCCCGAGGCCTCCCACATCACCCAGAGCGCTGTTTCCGGTGTAGCGGTTCCGCTGGCCAGTTCGTCTTGCAGCGCGGAGTACATCTTCAGCAGCCGGTTCAATCCGTAACCCGGCTTGCCCAATTTCTCGGCCATTGCCGGTTCACGCAGGCAGGATTCAAGCAACTCCTGGCTGGAGCGGCGTCCGCCGGCTGCGGCTTCCTGCTGGCGCAAGAGCTGGCGGATCCGGCGGATTTCCAAGGCAGTGCTCATCCCATAACGCGACAGCAGCAGGTTCTGCATCAGGAGCGGGTCATCGGTGACAGAATCGCTGAACGCCAAGTTCAACAGGTCAAGCAGCGGACGGACCGCACCTTCATCCTTCAATGGAATTTCGGCCGGCGGCACCTGCACGCCGATTCCCTGGCCTTCAAGAAAACGGCTGAAGGAGCGCACCTGTGAACCGTTGCGCACCACAATCGCAATTTCAGCGAGGCTGCGGTTCTCGTAGAGGTTCAGATGCACTATCCGCTGGGCAATGAAACGTTCTTCCAAGGTGGAATTCTCGAATACCAGTGCCTGGCACAGTTCGTGTTCCGGCACGTTCAACGGCTCAATAGCTCGTCCGCGCAAGCCTGCAGCCAGCGGCACGCGGCTGACGATCCGTTTCCATGCCTCGGTGATCTGTCCAGACATTCGATAGCCGTGGGTCAGTTCGAGGCAGGTCGCTTCGCCAGCACTCGCGTAATTCTGTGCGAAACGATGCAATTCATCGGTGCGGGCACCGCGGAATCCCTGAACTACGCTGTCGGGTGCAGCGAAAGCGACCATGGCGCGGTCCTTGCCGAGCAGAGCCAGGAGGCGGTGCTGCGACAGGGTGGCTTCTTGCAGGTCATCCACGAGGATCAGGGCCAACCGGTCCTGTTCTGCGTGCAGGAACGCTTCATTGTCTTCCAGAATTTGTGCCGCCCGGGTAATCAGCCCTGCCGGGTCGAAGGCTTCGGCGCTGCCCAAGTCCAGCAGGTCGCGGTATTCCTGGTAGAACAGCGCAGCAGCGTGCCATTCGGGGCGGTTGGCTTGCTGGCCGAGGTCAGCGATGTCTGCAGGTTCCAATCCCAGCTCTGAAACACGGTCGAAGAACTCGCGGATTTCCTTGCGGAAGCCGCGAGTCCCTACTGCCAGCGCCAGTTCGCTTGGCCACTGCGGTCCTTCGGTGAGGCCTTCGGCATGGCCTTCCAGCAGGTGGCCGATGAGGGTGTCCTGTTCCGGACCGGAGAGCAAGCGGGGAATGCGTTCGAGCTGGGGCAAGAGTCCTTCAACGCGGGCACGGCGGATCAAGTCGAAGGCATAAGCCGACCAGGTGCGAACCACCGGTTCGGTGAAAGTCCGTTCTGCTCGGCGGCTGAGCTCATCACGGATCGAGGCAGCGGTCAGTCGAGTTGGCCCGATGATCAAGAGGGCCTGCGGATCGAGCCCGGCGTCAAGGTGCGCCACCGCGGTGTCGATGAGCAGATGGGTCTTGCCGGTACCCGGAGCCCCAGTGACCAGGACCGGGCTTTCCACCGAATGCAAGTGGCCAAGGACCGAGGTGGCTTCTTCGCGGGGCTGGCTTCGGGTCTCTTCCATACTCATAGTTGATCATCCATCTCGGACATTTTGGGGTTGCCCAGCGCCGTACGCAGCGCGTCAATTTTTTCCCACGCCCAGTCGTTGGGGTTCCAGCGGTATCTATTCATGTTCACGTGACGGCCAGGTGCTGCCAGTTCTTCTGCGATCCAGTGCCGTTCTGCTGCTTCGGCAAGCGCATCGGCCATGGAACCGTTGGAGCGGATAATCCGCCACCATGGTGTCCCTTCCGGCGCGCTTGCCATCGCCTTGCCCGTTTGGCGTGCTCCCCCGCTTCCGAGAAGTTCTGCCACGTCCTTGTAGCTGAGCACCGCCCCTGCCGGGACGAGTGCTGCGAGGCGATGCACCGCCTCTGAATAGTCCAGGGGCTTTTCGGCTGCGTCAGATGTCATAGCCCTATTCTGCCAATTAGCTTGCAGGACTCCACAACACGCAATTCGCAGGGCCGTCCTGTCCCGCCTTGGCTGTAGCGTTATATCCATGACTGAATGGCACAAGGGCCTGGCAATTGGCTTTGATTTGGAAACCACTGGTGTTGATACCAATACTGCACGCATCGTTACGGCATCGGTTGTCTTGCTGGATGCCGATGGCAAAGTGGTGAACAACCGCGAGTGGCTGGTAAACCCCGGGGTCGAGATTCCAGAGGCCGCGGCCGCAGTTCACGGAATCTCCACCGAGAAAGCCCGCGCCGACGGTGCCCCGGCGAAACAGTCCGTTCAGGAGATCTTGAATTTGCTGAAGTTCGCCTCGGAGCAAGCGCCAATCGTTGCTTTTAATGCTTCGTACGATTTCTCAGTGCTCTACAGCGAAGCCGTTCGCTACGACCTTGAGCCGTTTTTCCCGGGCAATGTGATCGATCCGTTCATCATCGACAAGCAGGTTGACAAGTTCCGCAAGGGGAAGCGCACCCTTGCGGCGGCTTGCGAGTTCTACGGTGTAGTCCTCGAAAATGCGCACACCTCGTTGGCCGATGCAGTTGCCTGCGTCGAGGTCGCTCGCCAGCTGGGCGAACGCTATCCGCAGTTGCAAGTAGATCCGATGGTGCTGCACGGCTGGCAGATCGGTTGGGCGAAAGAACAGGCAGAAAGTTTCCAGAAATACTTGCGCAAGACGAAGCCTGAAGCTGTTGTCGACGGCGCTTGGCCTATCACCGAGTCGTAAAGATTGAAATAATCAGCTTCTTGTGCCCCGTTTCACATGGGGTCAACAGGCCTCGCGACCACCATGCGGAAGCCAATCGTTCATTTTCTGTCACAAATCAACAAATTATATTCGAAGGCTCCCCCATTAAGGCCTCATACTAAGAATCTTGACTGTAATTTCCCCTTGATTCGGGCGATTTTGTTCGATGATGATTCAATGGAGGGTACTCTCTACACCCTTTGAGAATCTGAAGGAACACGCCTAGTGATCACAGTCAGTGACCTGCGCAAGGTCTACCAGCAAGACGGCAAGGATGTTGTTGCCCTTGATGGTGTCAGCCTTGAAGTCCCTACCGGGAAAATTCATGGCATCGTCGGACATTCCGGAGCGGGTAAATCCACTCTCGTCCGTTGCTTGACCTTGCTCGACCAGCCCACATCCGGAACCGTTGCCGTTAACGGCAAGGAGCTGACCAACGTCAGCACCGACGAGTTACGGAATGCGCGACGTCGAATTGGCATGGTTTTCCAGCACGCGAACCTCTTCGACTCGCGCACCACCGAGCAGAATGTGGCATACCCGCTGGAGCTTGGTGGCATGCCCAAAGCCGAAATTGATGCCAAGGTCGCTGAACTCCTGGAGCTCGTGGGCCTGACCAGGTTCGCCAAAGGGTACCCATCCCAGCTTTCCGGTGGCCAGCGCCAGCGCGTTGGTATCGCCCGGGCGCTGGCCCACCGATCCGGATGTCCTGCTCTGTGATGAGCCGACCAGTGCCTTGGATCCGAAGACCACCGATGAAATCCTCGATTTGGTCAAGAAGCTGCGCGATCGGTTGAACATCACCGTGCTGATCATTACCCACGAAATGCACGTCGTGAAGCAAGCCTGCGATTCCGTTTCGCTGCTGGAAGGCGGCAAGATCGTGGAGCACGGCAATATCGAACAGGTCATCACCAACGCCGAAGGCACTTTGGCTTCCACGTTGCTCCCGCTTCCGGGCGACGCACCACGCATCGAGGGCGAAGGACCGATCCTGGACCTGCTCTACACCGGCGGCCAGGCGACCCAGCCTGTCATCTCTTCCATTGCCCGCTTGTTCAATACCGATGTCAATGTCTTGGCTGGTTCGGTCGAGCAGCTTGGCAACCAGCAGTACGCGCACTTGCGCCTGCAGCTGGCTCCCGACGCGGATCTGGATGCAATCGTGAACCACCTGAAGTCCACCGGCATCGCCGTAACCGTGAAGGGAGCCAAGTAAGCAATGGATTTCTTCACCCCCACCGTACTCAAGGCCGTAGGCCAAGCGACCGTCGAAACCCTGCAGATGGTCTTGATCTCAGGTGTGATCACCGTGATCATCGGACTGCTGCTGGGTATCTTGCTGCATGTCACTGGCAAAGGCGGACTGGCGCCGGTCCGCTGGCTAAACGCGATTCTCTCCACGGTGATCGTGAACATCACCCGTTCCGTCCCGTTCGCCATCTTAATGGTCGCCCTGATTCCGTTCGCCGCGATGCTCATCGGCACCGCGCTGGGCCCGATCGCTGCCTCGGTCTCTTTGACCATCGGCACGGTCCCATTTTTCGCCCGCCTGGTGGAAACCGCCTTGCGCGATGTTTCCGCTGGCAAGGTCGATGCCGCGCTGGTGATGGGTTCCACCAAGCTGCAAACCATTCGCAAGGTCCTGGTGCCTGAAGCCATGCCCGGCATCATTTCGGCCGTCACCACCACTCTGGTGACCTTGATCGGCTACTCCGCGATGGCTGGCTTGGTAGGCGGTGGCGGTTTGGGTCGTCTGGCCTACAACTACGGCTACGTCCGCTACAACATGCCCATCATGCTTGCGACCATCGTGATTATCGTGATCATGGTCCAGCTGGTGCAGGTCATCGGTGATGCGATCGCCCGCAAGGTCGATCACCGCTAGTCAAAACTTCCGCCGGTCTATCCGGCGGAGCCGTGGAACCGCTGAGGACACGGCAAATCCACTCGCATCGTGCCTCACGGCTCTACCTAAGGAAAGACAAGTTATGCGCAAGAAACTCGCACTCGCCATCACCGGTGTTGCCACCGCATTCGCCCTGACTGCTTGCGGCAGCAGCGAACCAACTGCTGATGCTGCAGCGACCCTGGATCCGGCAAACCCTACGGTTATCAAGGTAGGCGCCAGCCCGGTCCCACAGGCAGACATCCTGAACTTCATCGATGAGAACTTGGCGAAGGAAGCCGGCATCGACTTGGAAGTCATGGAGATCGATGACTACGTCACCCCGAACACCGGACTTGCCGACGGCTCGCTGGATGCCAACTACTTCCAGACCGAGGCCTACCTGGCTACCGAGATGAAGGAAAAGGGCTACGAGTTCGCGCACGGCGCTGGCGTTCATGTGGAGCCAATGACCGTCTTCTCGAAGAAGTTCAAGGACGCCAAGGACGTCGCAGAAGGCACCAAGGTACTGCTGAACAACGACCCGGTGAATCAGATCCGCGGCATGCGCGTCCTGGAAGAAGCAGGGCTGCTGCAGAACCTCAGCGATGATGATTCCCTGCTGACCGTCAACGGCAACGCGGACAAGAACCCGCTGAACCTCGAAATCACTGACGCCAACGCCGAGCAGGTCGTCCAGTACTACAAGTCCGATGATTCCATCGGCTTGGCGGTCATCAACGGCAACTACATCGTCCAGGCCAAGCTGGACAAAGCAGAGATGCTTGCCCAGGAGTCGGGCGCGAACAACCCCAACGCCAACTTCCTGACCTGGCGCGACGGCGAAGAGACCCCGGCTGTTGCGAAGCTCGAAGAGCTGTTGCACTCCGATGAGGTCCGCGATTACATCGAGAAGACCTGGACCGACGGCAGCGTTATCGCCGCTTTCTAATCCGGTTTCCAGCCACGGGGCATTCCCGAACGCTTGAACCTTGACTGCCCGAGT
>NZ_JBLVOC010000005.1:371028-414922 GCF_053543575.1 Glutamicibacter sp. AGC84 | reverse complement strand
TCACGGTGCCTGCCTGGCCCTGGCTGTTGCCCTCGGGAGCCTGCAATTAGGCCGTGGCGGCCGCAGCGGCCCGGGCAGCTGCTGGGAGGGCCGCGAAGATCTTCTCCATTGCGGCATCATCATGGGCCGCCGAGACGAACCATGCTTCGAAGACGCTTGGCGGCAGGTACACCCCGGAGTCCAGCATCGAGTGGAAGAACGGTGCATAGCGGAAGGCTTCCTGCCCCTGCGCGTCAGCGTAGTTGCGCACTCCCCTTTCGGAGGTGCCGAAAGCTACCGAGAACAAGGTACCGGCGCGCTGGATCGAGTGGTCCAGGCCAGCAGCATTGAAGGATTCGGTGATGGCACCCTGCAGCGCCTCGGACTGCTTGGCCAGGTGCGCGTAGACGTCCTCGGTCGCGTGGGTCAGCTGGGCGATGCCGGCAGCCATCGCTACCGGGTTGCCCGACAGCGTGCCTGCCTGGTAGACCGGACCCAATGGTGCCAGGTAGTCCATGACCTCAGCGCGTCCGCCCAGGGCCGCGGTGGGCAAACCGCCGCCGATGACCTTGCCGAAGGTGTAGAGGTCTGCGTTCCAGCCCTCTTCCTTGCCGGTCAGGCCCCAGTAGCCCGATGAGGAAGCGCGGAAGCCGGTGAGGACCTCGTCGAGGATCAGCAGCGCGCCGTGCTTGGCGGTAGTTTCCTTCAGGAACTTGTTGAATCCGTCCTCTGGAACTACGACACCCATGTTGCACGGAGCAGATTCGGTAATCACCGCAGCGATATTCGCACCGTGCTCGGCGAAGGCCGCCTCGATGGCGGCGCGGTCGTTATAGGGCAGCACCAAGGTCTCTGCTGCCGTGGCAGCGGTCACGCCGGCGGAACCTGGCAAGGCCAGGGTGGCAACACCCGAGCCGGCGTCGGCCAGCAGGCCATCGAGGTGGCCGTGGTAGCAGCCGGAGAACTTGATGACAAGGTCACGGCCGGTGTAGCCGCGGGCCAGGCGGACGGCGGTCATGGTGGCTTCGGTGCCGGTGGAGACCATGCGCACGCGTTCCACCCCGCCCATGCGGGACTTGATCAGCGCGCCGAGCTTGGCCTCATCCGGAGTGGATGCGCCGAAGGACAAACCGCGGTCCACGGCCGCGTGCACGGCAGCCTGGATCTCCGGGTGGGCGTGGCCCAGCAGTGCCGGACCCCATGAGCACACCAGGTCGACATACTCCTTGCCGTCGGCGTCGGTCAGGTATGCGCCCTTGGCACCGACCATGAATGGAGGAACACCGCCGACCGAACCGAAGGCGCGCACCGGGGAGTTCACGCCACCTGGCATGACTTCGCGGGCTTCGGCGAAAAGCTTTTCAGAGTTCGACATGTTATTACTTGCCTTCCTTGAGCCAGCCGGCAACTTCGGCTGCATAGTAGGTGAGGATCTGCTGGGCACCGGAGCGCTTGATCGACAGCAGCGATTCAAGCACGGACGCCTTGCGGTCAATCCAGCCGTTGGCGGCGGCGGCCTCGATCATCGAGTACTCGCCGGAAATCTGGTAGGCGGAGACTGGAACTGGGGAAATATCGGCAATATCGCGCACGATATCCAGGTAGCTCATGGCCGGCTTGACCATGATCATGTCCGCGCCTTCGGCAATATCCAGTTCAGCTTCCAGCACCGCTTCGCTGCGGTTGGCCGAATCCATCTGGTAGGTGCGGCGGTCCCCCACCAGCTGGGAGTCCACTGCCTCGCGGAACGGGCCGTAGAAAGCGCTGGCGTACTTGGCGCTGTAGGCGAGGATGGAGACATCCTGGCGCCCGGCAGCATCCAGTGCCTGGCGGATGACACCGATCTGGCCGTCCATCATGCCCGACGGGCCCAGCATGTGGGCGCCGGCTTCGGCCTGGGCCACGGCCATCTGACCGTAGATTTCCAAGGTGGCATCGTTATCCACGTTGCCCTGGGCATCGAGCACGCCGCAATGGCCGTGCGAGGTGAATTCATCCAGACAGACATCGGACATGACCACCAGTTCATCGCCTACCTCGGCGCGCACCGCGGCAATGCCGCGGTTCAAGATGCCCTGCGGGTCCAGACCGGCCGAGCCGTTCTCGTCGCGTACTTCCGGGATGCCAAAGAGCATGATGCCACCCAGCCCCAGCTCGGCCGCGTACGCCGCGGCAGCCTTCAGCGAGTCCATGGTGTGCTGGTAGACCCCCGGCATGGAGGTGATCTCGTTGGGTTCGACCAGTCCCTCGCGCACGAAGGCAGGCAAGATCAGTTGGCGTGCCGAAAGCTCATTTTCTGCCACCAGGCGGCGGATGGCAGGATTCTGCCGCAACCGGCGCGGGCGATGCTGAGGGAAACCCATGGCTCCTCTTTCTCCAGTTCTCATAACTTCTTATTCCGTTGTGCACACTTCCGGTCCCGGAGTTACCGGTGCCGGAGCAAATCTTGGGCCGCACGGGCCAGGCCCTGCGGGGTGGGAGCGGAGGCCACGGCATGCACCGGCAGCCCGGCACGCTCCATAGCCCGGGCCGTTGGATGGCCAATCGCGATGGTCTGCAGCTTCCCGGGCAGCTGCGTCCCTGCCAGCTGCACGAAGCGGCGGACCACGCTGGGCGCCGAGAAGACCACCAAATCCTGTTCTTCCAGTCTGTCACCGATCCGGTTCGCCGGTAGGACGTTGAGTCCGGCTGCCGCTTCCGGCTCAGAGACCGGGGTGCCGGGCGCCGGGGCATCCACGGTTTCATAGGCAATGAATTCGTTGACCTGCACCGGGTATTTGCTCAGCCCATCAGCCAGCGTGGAGCTGGCCAGATCGCCGTGCGGATAGCAGATCCTGGCACCCGGCTCAGGGATCCATGCCGCAAGCATGCCGGCAGCCGATTGCTCTTCAGCTTCGAAGTCCACGCTGCGGCCCAAGTGCCGCTTGATGGCCTCGGTGGACTTCTCTCCAACCGAGGCCAGACGCAGCTGCTCCGGCAGGAGCGCTCCAGCCAGCACCTGCTGCACCACCTTGACGGTATTCACCGAGGTGAAGACCAGCCAGGAGTAGTCTCCGGCGACCAGATCGCTGGCCATGCGCTGCAATGCGCTGCGGTCGGCGGGCCAAACAGTTTCGATCAGCTGGGCGCACCACGAGGTGATGCCCAGCCGATCGAATTCCTGCACGGTGGCCGCGGCACGTGCCGGGTTGCGCAGGATCAGTGCTTGATAAGCCATGGTCCGGAACTAGGCCAGCCCGGCAACTACGGCAGCGCCATCAGCGATCATCGACTGCGCCAGCGAACGGCCCAGCTGCTGTGCTGCATCCGCCGTGCTGCAGGAGATCCGCGCACTGCGGCGCATGGTCTGCGAGCCATCGGGGTTGCAGGCCACCGCTTCGAGGACCAGCTCATCGCCCTCGATATGGGCCAAGGCGCCAATCGGGGCAGCACAGCCGGCTTCCAATTCGGAGAGCAGCGCACGTTCGGCCTCCACCTGCATGCGGGTGGCGGCATCATCGAACTGCGCCAGAGCCGCATCCAATGCGCCGTGGCCGGTGCCCGCGGTACGGGTTTCCAGCGCCAAGGCGCCCTGGCCCGGGGCGGGCAGCATGATGGAGGGATCCAGGTACTCGGTGATGTGCTTGTCCAAGCCCAGGCGGCGCATCCCGGCAGCTGCCAGGATCACCGCGTCCAGGTCACCCTGGGTGCCGCGGCCCACGCTGCCATCATCCAGCGTCTTCCCGACACCCTTGACCCGGCCTAAGCGGGTGGGGACGTTGCCGCGGATATCGACAATCTCGAAGTCGCTGCGGTAGGCCAGCAGCTGGGCTGCACGGCGCGGCGAACCGGTACCGATCTTCGCACCCTGGGGCAGCTGGTCCAAGCCCAGCGAGTCGCGCGAGCACAGGGCATCGCGGACATCCTCGCGCGGCGGGATCGAGGCCAGGACCAGGCCCTCGGGCTGCGCAGTGGGCAGGTCCTTGAGCGAGTGCACGGCCAGGTCGCAGCCGGAATCGAGCAGGTGCTGGCGCAGCGCGGCGGCGAAGACGCCGGTGCCTCCGAGGGTGGCCAGCGAGCCGGTCACCACATCGCCTTCGGTCTTGACCAGCACGGTCTGCGCGGCCAACCCGGAAATCCCGGCCAGCTTCTGCGCGGCCCATCCGGTCTGGGTGGTCGCCAGCGCGCTGCCGCGCGTTCCTACGCGAAATGCTTCGGTCATGGCTGGGGTACACCAACTTCTGAATCGACTGCGCCGATGGTCGGGCGCAAGGTTCCGTCCAGGGCGCGCTTCTCGCAGCAGCCCGGACGGCAGACATCAAACCATGGGCCGCATTCGAGAACCGAGGTGCGGCCGGCGCGCAGGGCCTTGCCATCGGGGCCGGCCAGGCGTTCTTCGACCAAGTCCACCAGTCCGGAGATGAACGCCTGGTGGGTGCCCGGGGTGGCGACGCGGTCAAAGGCCAGGCCCAGTTGGGCGCAGCTGTCCTTGGCTTCGGTATCCAGATCCCACATGACTTCCATGTGGTCCGAGATGAAGCCGATGGGCACGACCACGACGCCGGCGACACCGGCTGCGGCATCCTCTTCCAGCGCGTCGTTGATATCCGGTTCCAGCCATGGCACATGCGGTGCCCCGGAGCGGGACTGGTAGACCAGGCTGTGCTCCAGGCCCTTGGCCTCCTCCACCTGGGACAGGATGTAGTTGGCCACCGCCTGGTGCTGGCTGGTGTAGAGATTCCCGTAGCCTGCGGCCCGGATACCTTCGGGTCCTGCGGCCTCGGCGTCGGCCATCGGAATGGAGTGGGTGACGAAGACGATCTTGATCGCCCCGTCTTCCTTGCCCGCTTCGGCCAGCTGCGCACGCACATTGGCCAGCGAGGAACGCAAGGACTGCGCAAAGGGCGTCACGAAGGCAGGAGTGTCGAAGAACTGGCGCAGCTTGTCCACTTCCACCACACCGTCCAGCCCGGTGTTGACTAGGCCCATGCCCGCATCCTCGCGGTACTGGCGGCAGGCCGAGTAGCCGGAGTAGGCGCCGGTGCCCATAAGCAGCACCTTGCGGTGGCCGTCGGCAGCCAGCTGCTTGAGGGTGTCGTCGATAAACGGGTGCCAGTTGCGGTTGCCCCAGTAAATGGGCAGGTCGATGCCGCGGGTAGCCAGCTCTGCCTCCAGCGCGGCCTTCAGTGCACGGTTCTGCGCGTTGATTGGCGAGACGCCGCCGTTCTTGCGGTAGTGCACCGCAACTTCTTCCAGGCGCTCGTCAGGGATGCCGCGGCCCTCGGTGACCTTGCGCAGGAACGGGATGACATCATCCTGCCCTTCCGGTCCGCCGAAGGATGCCAGCAAGATGGCATCGTAGGACTTGGGAATCATCTGGCCGTTGCGGTCATATCCCTCGCGGGGGTCAAAGGCCTGGCTCACTTCAGTACCTCTAGCGCTTCAGCTGCCGAGATGCGGCGGCCGGTGTAGAACGGAGTCTCCTCACGCACATGGTGGCGAGCTTCGGTGTAGCGCAGGTGGCGCATCATGTCGACGAGATCGATCATGTCGTCGGCTTCGAGGCAGATCTGCCATTCGTAGTCGCCGAAGGAGAAGGCCGCTACGGTGTTGGCCAGCACGTTCGGGAATTCGCGGCCCAGGATGCCGTGGTCGCGCAGCATCTTGCCGCGGGCCGCCGGATCCAGGGTGTACCACTCGGTGGAGCGGACGAATGGGTAAACGGTCATCCATTCCTTCGGATCCAGGCCGCGCGCGAACGCTGGCGAGTGGTCCTTGGCGAATTCCGCTTCACGGTGCACGGCCATGGTGGAGTAAACGATTTCGGTGCCGGCCAGCAGGGCCGAACGGCGGATCTTGCGCATCGATGCCTGCAGCAGCTGGGCCGATGGCCCGTGCACCCAGAACATCACGTCAGCGTCCTCGCGCATGGCCGAAACGTCGTAGATGCCGCGCACGGTGGCGCCTTCGGCGGCCAGCTCGGCGACCAGCGCATCGAATTCAGCGGCAGCAGCCTCGGAACGCTCGACAATTTCCGAACGCTTGAAAATGGTCCAGAGAGTGTAGAAGAACGTCGGGTTTTCTCCTGCATTTTCGCGTTCACGAATTACTGGGGAATTATGCTCCGGTGCGTTGCTCACTTGATATTCTCCTTGATCTGGTTTCGGACAAAAGTCCAGGATAGTTGGCCCGGGTGCGGTTAGCGGGCGCTGATCGCGACGGCACTGCGGGCTTGGGCGATAACTCGCGCCAGTCCGGTGCCGGCAATCCATGCGCCAACCACATCGAGCCCTTCGAAGCCCGACAGGCTGCGCTGCAGTTGCGCGCGGCGCGTGGTAGCGGCCTGGCCCTGCAGCGGAACCATGTCGCTGAAGCGTGAAACGGTGCTTCCCAAGACATCATCAAGATGCAATTGAACACCGAGAATCTTTGAAGCATCTTTGATTGCCTGGTCGATGAGAGCTGAATCATCTCCGGATTCGACAAGTTGCTCATGTTCGCCGATTCGTCCAAAGGACAGGCGCAGTACGTGGGTGCCAGGGCCGGCCTCTGCGGCGAGCCAGGGCCACTTGGCCGTGGAATGGGTCAGCGCCTTGGCCGTCAGCGGGGCGTTCCTGGAGACCAGCACACCCGATCCGCGCGGGGCATCATCGAGTTCCGGCTTATCGACCACCAGGATCGCCAAGGCAATGGCATTGGCACCGCTTTCGCCGGCGATCCGCTCTTCTGGTGCCAGCAGGGGGTTCAGCAGGTCCAGTGCCGGCTCGGCCGGCGTCGCGAGAACTACCCGGTCAGCGAGCAGTTCATGGCCCAAGGTCGTGACTGCATACGGAGTTGGCGACTGCGCATCGTGGCGCAAGGAGGTCACCGGCGAATTGCGCACCAGCGCAACGCCAGCCTGCTCCAGCTGGGACACCAGGGCTTCGACCATGCTGTACATGCCGCCGTTGAGGCCAGCCACACGGGAACCAGCCGGAGCCGAAGCCTGCAGCCGGGTGACGGCGCGGGCCAGCGAACCGGTCTCCTGCATGGCTTGGCGCAGGCCAGGCGCGGCGGCGTCAATGGAAATCTTGGCAGGGTCGGTGGAATAGACGCCGTTGATGACCGGGGCCACCAGCTGGTCCAGTACCGCCTGTCCCATGCGGGAACGGACCACTTCAGCGATGGTCAGGTTCTCCGTGGCCCACTTCTTGTTCATTGGCGTGATCAGATCCGCTGCGGCACGCACGGTGGCCGGTCGGCCAATGATGCCGCGCACCTCGTCGGTGCGCACATTGCCCGGGATGCCCAGCATTGCGGTGGCAGGCATCTGGTGAGCATGAATTTCCTGCTCTTCCCCCTGGATGAGCCAGGCCCGCTCTCCGGAGGTCCTGGCGATCTGCCCGCCTAGATCCAGCTCGTCGAGGTAGGAGGAAACAATGCCGCCACGCAGGGCGAAGGATTCCGCGCCAGCATCAATCTCCATGCCGGCAACTTCGGTGGTGCGCACGCAGCCACCGAAGTTCGCGGTTGCTTCCAGCACGGTCACTTCGTGTCCGGTCTGGCGAAGTTCACGGGCAGCGACCAGGCCGGCGATGCCGCCACCGATCACCACCGCATGCGGGGCCAATGGCTTCTGGGCCTGATCGGCCGATTCGCTCTTCGCTAGGCGTGCTTCGCTGGCGCTGCGCACCTTTTCCAGCAGGCGCAAGGCATGCGCTGCGGCATCGTTGGCAATATCGCGTCGCGGTTTGGACGCCCCGGTGGCTTCAGCTGAATCCCCTGCGCGCAGATTGCGCTGTTCCTTGCTCACGTGCCTAGCACCTTCTACCTTCACAATATGCCGATGCCCTGTTCCCTGCCCATGGCCTCGAGGGCCAGTTGGAACACAGCGTTAAACCTAGCTTAGACCTGTTGAATTACAGCGAGTGAATGAGCTCCACCACACGGGTCAACACGGTTGGGTCGGTGGTTGGCGGAACGCCATGGCCCAGGTTCACCACATGTCCGCGGGCCTTCTTGCCTGCTGCAACCACTTCGCGCACGTGCGCCTCGAGGACTTCCCACGGGGCATCGAGCAACGCCGGGTCGATGTTGCCCTGGACCGAAACGTCCTGGCCCAAGCGTTCAATCGCGGTTTCCAGCGGGATGCGGTAATCCACGCCCACGGTATCCACGCCAGCATCGCGCATGGCGGTGAGCAGTTCGCCGGTGCCGGTTCCGAAGTGGATCAACGGCACGCCCAGGTCGCGGACGTAGTCCAGGGACTTCACCGAGTACGGGGCGACGTGCTTCTGGTAGTCCGGAAGCGAGAGCGAACCAGCCCAGGAGTCGAAGAGCTGCGCGGCCGAGGCGCCGGCTTCAACCTGCGCCCGCAGGAACTTGCCCGAGGCGTCGGCAGCCCAGGTCATCAGTCCGTCCCAGACGTCCGGGTCGGTGTGCATCATGGTGCGCGGGCCCAGGTGGTCGCGGCTTGGCTTGCCCTCGACCATGTAGGCGGCCACGGTGAATGGCGCACCGGCGAAACCGATCAGCGGGGTCTTGCCCAGCTCGGCCACGGTCAAGCGCACGGCTTCGCGGATGGGTTCCAGCGACTCGTCCGTCAGCTCCGGAAGGGCAGCTACCTGTTCCCTGGTGCGAATCGGGGTGTCCAGCACCGGGCCAACGCCTGGCACGATGTCCACGCCAATGCCTGCAAGGCGCAGCGGGATGACGATGTCCGAGAAGAAGATGCCGGCGTCCACCTTGTGGCGGCGCACCGGCTGCAAGGTGATCTCGCTGGCCATGGCAGGGTCAAGGCAGGAGTCGAGCATGCTCACCCCTTCACGCAGCTTCAGGTATTCAGGCAGCGAACGGCCAGCCTGGCGCATGAACCACACCGGGTGATGCGACGGCTTCTTGCCGGTCAAAGCTTGGATCAAAGCGGAATCTTGGGTACGTCCATCAATCAACGGATGGTTCTGCGACAGGGTCATGCCCCAATTCTGCCAACTCTTCAGATTAAAAGCCCATTTACTGCGTTCGCCCGCAGGGGAAGGTGAGCAAACTAACCCCTTGGAACCATGCGGATTTAGGCACACCTGCGTTGTCTGCCGGTATTTTCCGGCCTATTCTGGGGTCACTGTGGTTTTCTTATCTCTTGTCGCATCGCATTCCCAGCTCGATCTGGAGACCGTCGCACAAATCAGTGCTTCGGCCGACGGGCTGGCAGCTGCCTCCGTTAACGGTTCGGCGGCTATCAATGGCGCCGTCGTGCTGGCCACCTGCAACCGCTTCGAAGTCTACGCAGACGTGGACCACGTGGAGGACGCAGCAGAACATCTGGTCAACGAGCTGGCAGCAAGCACCGACCTCTCCCCCGAATTCCTGGCCCGCCGTCTCACCACGCTGGAAGGCGACCCGGTAGTTGAGCACCTCTTCTCCGTAGGCGCCGGACTGGACTCGGCCGTTGTCGGCGAACGCGAAATCGCTGGCCAGGTGCGTCGAGCACTGACCCAGGCGCAGCAAGAGAAGACCACAACCAGCAACCTCACCCGCCTGTTCCAGAACGCCACCCGCGCGGCCAAGGATGTCGGTTCGAATACCGACCTTGGCACCCAGGGCAAGTCCGTGGTTTCGGTGGCCCTCGATCTGGCCGAAGAACTGGCCACTGAAGGCCGCGACTGGTCCGAGCAGGATGTTGTGCTCTTTGGCACCGGTTCCTACGCTGGCGCCACCATGGCGTTGCTCAAGGAACGCGGCGTCCAGCGCATTTCGGTTTACTCGCATTCCGGGCGCGCCGCAGATTTCACCGCGAAGCGCGGCGGTTTCCCGCTCAGCGACGAATTGCTGCCGCAGGCCCTGCGCGAAGCTGACATCATCGTTGGCTGCTCCGGCGGCGGTCACCAGTTGGCCCGTGCAGAGCTTGAAGCGCTGCGCGTGAAGAAGCACCCGCTGATCGCCATCGACATGGCGCTCACCCACGACTTCGATCCGACCATGGTCGAACTGCCCGATGTTGAACTGATTACCTTGGAATCGGTGCGCATGGCCGCCCCGACCGAGCAGGCCATGGCCGTTCACGCGGCTAGCCGCATCGTCAAGAACGCCACCGCAGAATTTGCCGCCGCTCAGCGTGAACGCGAGGCCGACTTCGCGATTGTCGCGCTGCGCCAGCACACCAAAGCCGTTCTGGATGCCGAGATCGCGAAGGTCCGTGCCCAGCACGGCTGCAGCGCCGCAGCCGAGGAAGTCGAGCTGGCCATGCGCCGCATGGTGCGCCAGCTTTTGCATGTGCCTACCGTGCGTGCCCGCGAACTGGCAGGCGAAGGCCGCACCGGCGAATACGTCTCGGCCCTGGAAACCCTCTACGGCTTGGAGCTCTCGCAGCCGGAGCCCGGGAAATCGGAGACTACGCAGGCCCTGGGCAACTGTCCAGCCGCCCCGGAAGCCAAATCAGCGTAGAAAACCTGATTTCCCCCAGCATATTTCCACTTTCCGCACAGAAGCATGGAATACTACTTCCAAGTAGATTATCCACCCGAGAATTCCTTTGATGACTTGGGAGCTGATCACTCTGCAGCTGGAAAGGCCCCATTCGACATGACGGAACTCGAAAATATCAAAGGCACCCGCCCGCAACGGATGCCCCGTGAAGCGCGTCGTCGCCAGCTGCTGCAGGCAGCGCACCAGGTTTTCGTGGCCCATGGGTACCATGGTGCGTCCATGGACGAAATCGCTGAAGTCGCCCTGGTTTCCAAACCGGTGCTCTACCAGCATTTCCCCGGCAAACGCGAACTCTACCTCGCCTTGCTGGATTCGCACCTGGCCGACTTCAGCCGTCAGCTGGATGAAGCGATCCGCTCCACCAGCGACAATCGCGAGCGCGTCTTCGCCACCATCAACACCTACTACAGCTACATCAAGGGCGAATCCCAGGCGTACCGCCTGATCTTCGAATCCGATGTGCTCTCGGACCCGCTGATCGCCCATCGCATCGAGCAGTTCAACAGTTCGCTGGCTTCCTCCATCGCCCGCGTCGTGGTCGAAGATACCGACATGAGCGAGGAGGAAGGCCTGCTGGCAGGCCGTGCCCTGGCAGGCCTCTCCCAGGTTTCGGCGCGTTACTGGGCCACCAGCAGCTCCTCGGTGGACCAGAATGCCGCCGTGGATCTCATCTCCCGTTTAGCTTGGCGCGGAATTTCGCAGTTCCCGAAAGAAAACTAGCTAAATTAGTGTTCAGAGGCCCCATACGGGACACCTATTTCGTTCGAGAGGATCTGCGACAATCATGGAAATCCGCATTGGCATTCAGAATGTAGCCCGCGAAGTTGTACTTGAATCCGAGCTCAGCAACGCCGAAGTCAATGAGCTGGTCTCGAAGGCGATCGCCGACGGCACCGTTCTGGCACTGAAGGATCCAAAGGGCCGCGAGGTCCTGGTGCCTGCTGCTGGCATCGCTTACGTTGAGGTTGGCCCGGAAGAAGTCCGCCGCGTCGGCTTCGCACAGTAGAGCTTGTTGCGCGCCGAGGCATCGCCTTGGCAGCTGGTGGCCGGTTTCGCTTAGAAGCGAAACCGGCTATTTCTTCGCCCAAATGGTGATTTGACTCACCGAGTCATGGTATTGCTAAGGGGTGACTGAACGAAGAATCCGCAGCCCCCGCCCGGTTCCCGCCAACTCGCTGGCCCAGCTACTGCTCGGCCTTGAAGCAGAGTTCGAGGTACCGGCACCCTTCGACGAGCAAACCCTGAAAGCCGCGGAACTGGCGGTAGCCCAGGTCCAGCACCCCGAAGAAGACGCCACCGGCATCCCGTTCTTCACCATTGACCCGCTCGGCGCCACCGATCTCGACCAGGCGATGTTCCTTGAACGAAACGGCCAGGGCTATACCGTGCACTATGCGATCGCGGACGTTCCCGCGTTCGTGACCTTGGGCAGCCAGCTGGACCAGGTGGCCCGCCAACGCGGTCAGACCTATTACCTGCCGCACCGCAAGATCACCTTGCACCCGCCCCTGATCTCCGAAGACCAGGGCTCGCTGCTGCCAGACCAGGACCGGCCGGCCTTCCACTGGAAAATTTCCCTGGATGCCGATGGCGCCCTGGGCGAGGTCCAGCTGAACCGCGCGCGCATCCGTTCCCGCGCCCAGCTCGACTACGCCTCCGCCCAGGCCCGGCTGGATTCGGGGGAACCCGATGAGCAGCTGGAATTGCTCGCCGAAATCGGTGCTGCGCGCCTGCTGCAGGAGCAACTGCGCGGCGGCGCCTCATTGAACCTGCCGGACCAGGAAATTGAAGAAGCAGGCGACGGCTACAAGCTGGTCAGCCGCACCCCGCTGCCCCTGGAAGGGCACAACGCGCAGATTTCCCTGCTCACCGGCATAGCCGCAGCCCGCATCATGCTCGAGGCCGGTGTGGGCATCCTGCGCACCATGCCCGCACCGGATGAAGCGGACCAGCAGGAATTCCGCACCCAGACCCAGTTGCTGGGCACGCCGTGGGACGCAACGCAAAGCTATGGGCAGTACCTGCATGCATTGGATGTCAGCGACCCGAAGCAACTGGTGATCATGCATCGTGCCGCTGCGCTGTTCCGCGGTGCGGACTACCGGGTCATAGCCGGGCAGCCCGAAGAGGAACTGATCCAAGCGGCACTGGCGGCACCCTACGCGCACACCACCGCGCCGCTGCGCCGGCTCGTGGACCGCTTCGTGCTGCTCACCTGCCACCTGCTTTCCACCGGCCAACCGATCCCCGAGCAGCTCGCCTCGGCCCTGGAAGAGCTGCCCGGGCTGATGCGTACCAGCAGCATTGCCGCCAACCGGGTGAACAATGCGGCCGTCGACCTGCTCGAAGCCTATGTGCTCAAAACACGTGTCGGGGGAGAATTCCAAGCCATCGTGCTGAAGTCAGCCGAGCAAAAGGAAGATGGAAAGATTCGTCCCGGAGTGCTGCAGCTGGCCGATGAACCGGTCACCGGAGAGTTTTCCGGTTCCGCCCAGCCGGGCACCTTGGTGCGCGTAAAGCTGGTCCAAGCTGATCCCGTGGCCCGCAAGATCAGCTTCGAAATCGTGGCCTGAGACTCCTAAACCCGGGTTTCCGGGCAAAACCGGCTATGCTTGGCCTATTAGTAAATAGGATGCCCGATCGCAATGGGCTGATAGATGAAACAGTTTTATGGCGACTTCCCAGCGGCCGCCATCCCGCAGGTGCTTGACCAAGCCACCTAACGTGAAAGTAGCGATCGGCTCCGCTGGATTCGTGCGGTATCCGCATGCTCCTGGCTTGTTGCAAGCCGGAATGGAGCAGGTACCGTGCCCACATGAAACGAGAACAAAGACATCGTGACTGACACGACGCTTTCGGCCCCAGTGGCCGAACCACAAGACAATGAGCCAACCATCGCAGAGCCGATCAAGCAGAGCTTTGCCGATTTGAAGGTTCGCGAAGACATCGTTGCTTCGCTTTCGGAAGCCGGGATCGAGTACCCGTTCCCCATCCAGGCCCTGACCCTGCCAGTTGCCCTGGGCGGCAACGACATCATCGGCCAGGCCAAGACCGGCACCGGCAAGACCCTGGGCTTTGGCATCCCTGCCCTGCAGCGCGTGATCCGCGAAGGCGACAAGGGCTACGGGGATCTTGAATTCCCCGGTGCCCCGCAGGCACTGATCGTGGCCCCGACCCGCGAGCTGGCCATCCAGGTCGGCGCCGACCTGGCCCAGGCATCGAAGCACTCGAACATCTCGATCACCACCATCTACGGCGGCCGCCCCTACGAAGAGCAGATCAATGCCCTGAAGGCCGGCACCGACGTGATTGTCGGCACCCCGGGCCGCTTGATCGACCTGAACCGCCAGCGCGTGCTG
Source organism: Glutamicibacter sp. AGC84 (assembly GCF_053543575.1). Classification (NCBI taxonomy): domain Bacteria; kingdom Bacillati; phylum Actinomycetota; class Actinomycetes; order Micrococcales; family Micrococcaceae; genus Glutamicibacter; species Glutamicibacter sp. AGC84. The sequence continues at coordinate 401,141 of NZ_JBLVOC010000005.1, read as the reverse complement.
AACCTCAAGCAGGTTCGCACCGTGGTACTGGACGAGGCCGACGAGATGCTGGACCTGGGCTTCCTGCCCGATGTCGAGCGCATTCTGGCCGCCTTGCCGCCGGTACGCCAGGCGATGCTGTTCTCCGCCACCATGCCCGGCGCCGTGATCACCATGGCCCGCCGCTACATGACCCGTCCCACCCACATCCGCGCCCAGGATCCCGGCGATGATGACTCGCTGACCAAGCGCAACATCCGCCAGCTGGTCTACCGCGCGCACAACATGGACAAGGACGAGATGGTGGCCCGCCTGCTGCAGGCAGAAGGCCGCGGCAAAACCATCATCTTCACCCAGACCAAGCGCTCGGCTGCCAAGCTGTCCGATGAGCTGGTGGACCGCGGCTTCAACGCCGGTTCGCTGCACGGCGATCTGGGCCAGGGCGCCCGCGAGCAGGCCTTGAAGGCCTTCCGCGCCGGCAAGGTCGACATCCTGGTAGCTACCGATGTCGCGGCCCGCGGCATCGACGTGGATGACGTCACCCACGTGGTCAACCTGCAGTGCCCGGATGATGAGAACACCTATCTGCACCGCGTAGGCCGTACCGGTCGTGCCGGCAACACCGGTATTGCGGTCACCTTCGTGGATTGGGATTCGGTGCCCCGCTGGTCGCTGATCAACAAGGCGCTGGGCCTGAACGTTCCCGAGCCGGTAGAGACCTACTCGTCCTCGCCGCATTTCTTCGCCGACTTGGGAATCCCCAAGGGCACCAAGGGCCGCTTGCAGCGTGCCAAGAAGACCGCGGCAGCTGAGGGCGATGGCTCGCCACGCCGCGAGGATTCGGCGCGCACCCCGCGCCGCCGCAGCAATTCGCGTACCCGCACCCGCACCGTGAACGGCGAGCAGACCCAGCAGCGCGGTGCGCAGGACTCCGGCGCCGAACAGGAGGGCGCACGCCACGGCCACTCCAAGGGCAAACAGGACCGTCCGGCACGCGAAAACGAGCGCCACCGCGAAACCCATGCTTCCGGCGGGGAGCAGGAGGCGACCGAGGGCGCATCCGCTGCCCGCCGACGCCGTCCGCGCCGTCGCACCCGCAGCACCGAAGCAGGCGGCCAGGACTAATCCCCAGTCCAACCGGTCAGCCAACTTTTCCGAAAGGAACCCACACCAGCGGTGCTCGCTCTACCCGAAGAACCAGCTTTGCCCGACGCTGGAACGCAGGATGCCCCGGCGTCCGTCGTTCCAGCCTCGGGTAATACCGTGTATCACGGTGATAACCTCTCCATCCTTGGCACCCTGCCCGATCAAAGCTTCACCTTGATCTATGTGGACCCGCCGTTCAACACCGGGCGCAAGCAGACCCGTGCCCAGCGCACCATGGTTCGCGCTGCCGAAGGCGAAGGCGACCGCACCGGATTCAAGGGACGCGAGTACAACACCGAGCTGGGGATCGCCCGTTCGTATCACGATACCTTCGACGACTACCTCAGCTTCATCGAGCCGCGGCTACGCGAGGCCCACCGCCTGCTGGCCGAGGACGGCACGCTCTATGTGCACCTCGATTACCGCGAGGTGCACTACGTGAAGGTGCTGCTCGATGGGATTTTCGGCCGGGACTGCTTCCTGAACGAACTGATCTGGGCCTACGACTATGGTGCCCGCGCCAAGAGCCGCTGGCCGGCCAAGCACGACACCATCCTGGTCTACGTGAAGGATCCGAAGAAGTACCACTTCGATTCGGCCGAGGTGGACCGCGAGCCGTATATGGCTCCCGGCCTGGTCACCCCGGAGAAGCGCGCCCTGGGCAAGTTGCCGACCGATGTCTGGTGGCACACCATCGTCTCGCCGACCGGCAAGGAAAAGACCGGCTACCCGACGCAGAAGCCCGAAGGCGTGCTGCGCCGGATTGTGGCCGCGTCGTCGCGCCCCGGTGATTGGGTGCTGGACTTCTTTGCCGGCTCAGGCACCACCGGTGCGGTGTCCGCGAAGCTGGGACGCCAGTATGTGCTGATTGACCAGAACCCCGAGGCCGTCGAGGTGATGAAGGCTCGTTTGCCTGGAAGCACCAGCTATATCGAGGCCTGAGTTCCGGTCCCCTGGGCAATAATCCTATGCAGCATTTCCGGCTCGGTGAGATTCTCGCCGAGCCGGTTCAGCTTTCCGGTGCCGTGGTAGTCGGAGGATCCGGTGACAATCAGATCGCGATCTGCGGCCAGCTGGAGCAACCAGGCCTTTCCCTCGGCGGTATTGTCCCGGTGGTGCACTTCGACCCCCGCTAGCCCGGCATCGATCATCTCGTAGAAGGTGGAATCGGGAACTACCCGTCCGCGTGCAGAGGCCTTGGGATGCGCGAACACCGGAACGCCACCGGCTTCCCGCACCAATTGCACCGCAGTGGCAGGATTCACCGCTGGATGCGAAACGTAGTAGCGCGAACGCGAGGAGAGGATGTTGGCGAACGCTTCATTGCGGTTATCCACCACCCCCGCGGTCACCAGCGCATCGGCAATATGCGGGCGGCCCACGGTTGAACCCGGCAGGCAATGCTCCCCCACCAGATCCCAGCTGATCGGATAGTCCTCGGCCAGCAGGTCGACAATGCGGCGGGCACGAACGATCCGCGAGTTCAGCGCAATATCCAGCTCATCGAGCAGCGGCTGGTAGGTGGGGTCATGCAGGTAGCTGAGCAGATGCACGCTGATGCCGTGGGTATCCTGGCAGGTGATTTCCATGCCCGGTATGAATCCCAGTCCCAGCTTCCCGGCTTGCGCCGCGGCTTCGGCCCAACCGGTGGTCTGGTCATGATCTGTCAACGCCACGACATCCAGGCCCGCAACCGAAGCGGCGCGCATGAGCTCGGCCGGAGTTTCAGTTCCGTCGGACACATTGGAGTGGGTGTGCAGGTCGATTCGCATATGCCTAGGTTATCCCCTGCGCTGATTCTTTGCTGGGATACAGCTGATGGTGACACACTTGGAACATGACCAATCAAGATTCATCTGCACCAAGCACTGATCAGCCGTTGGAAGACCGCGTGAACAACCGTTCCCAGCGTCCAACGTCCAAGGCATTCCAGGACTTCATGGCCTCCTCGTGGGCGCAAGACACTTCTGATCTGCCAGAACAAGATGCCGCTGCCAGCTACGCAACCGCTCGCCGTGCCAAGCTCTCGGAGAATTTCCCCGGTGAGCGCATCGTCATTCCGGCAGGCCCGCTCAAGGTCCGCTCCAACGATACGGACTACCGTTTCCGCCCGCATTCGGCGTTCGCCCACCTGACCGGCCTGGGCGTCGACCACGAGCCCGACGCCGTACTGGTCATGGAACCGACCGATGACGGCGTGGGCGAGCACGGCTCCAACCACGTTTCCACCCTGTATTTCGCGCCGATGGCCGGCCGCGACACCACCGATTTCTATTTGAATTCGCGTTCCGGCGAATTCTGGGTGGGCCCGCGCCCAACCCTGTCCTCGCTGTCGGCGCGCACCGGGATGCCCACCGATTCGCTGGAACAGCTGGAAATCGCGATCACCAAGAATTCCGGCCCGCAGGCCCTGGGCGGCATCCGCATCCGTCTGGTGCGCGAGGTGGATCTGAACATCGAGGCGCTGGTGGATACCTCGCGCATCAACACCGGCCAGGACCTGGAAGCCAGCGATGCCCTGGATACCGAGCTGGCCGAGTTCGTTTCCGAGCTTCGCCTGGTCAAGGACGCGTACGAAATCGCCGAACTGCGCAAGTCGGTTGCCGCGACCATCAACGGCTTCGAAGACGTGGTGCGCAACCTGGACAAGGCCGTCGCGCACGAACGCGGCGAACGCGTTGTCGAAGGCGCGTTCTTCGCCCGCGCCCGGCTTGAGGGCAACGAGCTGGGCTACGACACCATCGCCGCCTCGGGCAACAACGCCACCATCTTGCACTGGATCCGCAACACCGGAACCGTCAAGCAGGGCGAGGTACTGCTGCTGGATGCAGGTGTCGAGGCCGAATCCCTGTACACCGCAGACATCACCCGCTCGCTGCCGGTGTCCGGCAAGTACACCGAGGTGCAGCGCAAGGTCTACCAGGCCGTGCTGGATGCCGCCGATGCCGCCTTCGCTGCGGCCAAGCCGGGCCTGAAGTTCCGCGACCTGCATCTGGTGGCTACCCGCGTCTTGGCTGAGCGGCTCTCCGAGTGGGGCATCTTGCCGGTATCTGTGGAAGAAGCCATGGATCCAGAGGGGCAGCATCACCGCCGCTGGATGCCGCATGGCACCAGCCACCACCTGGGCCTGGACGTGCACGACTGCGCCCAGGCACGCGCCGAGCTGTACCTGGATGCCGAGCTGGAGGAGGGCATGGTCTTCACCATCGAGCCGGGCCTCTACTTCAAGGACGAGGATCTGGCGATCCCCGAGGAGTACCGCGGCCTGGGCGTGCGCATCGAGGATGACATCCTGGTCACCGCCGATGGCGCCGAGAACTTGAGCGTTGCCCTGCCACGCAAGCCTGAAGAAGTTGAAGCATGGATGGCTAGGTTGCGCGGCTAAGACGTCCCGCAGCGTTAACGAGCGAAAGGCATGGGCGCAGTTACCGAGGTAACTGCGCCCATGCCTTTCTTTGGCCTAGCTGGTCCCTATGCTTCAGGATCCTTGCGAGGCGCTGGTTCCTGGACCGGGGCCTGCGGCTGCTGCGAAGTATCCACTCGCGGCTCTACCTGCGACAGGTCCTGCGTGTCCTTGGCCTCGGCGGCCGGTGCTTGCGATTCGTCCTTGGCTGGCTGCTCGGCTGGCGCAACTGGCGCAGCTGGCTTGGCCTCGTTGACGCGCACGCCATAGCGGGGACGCCCATCTGGCAGGTCGGGGAACTGCGAGCTGCGCTCTTCCTCGGCAACCGGCTGCGCAGGCGTGGCCGGTACTGCAGCGGCTGCCTGGGCCGACGGTGCGGCAGCTGCAGCAGGCTGCTGCTGCGGGGCCTGGGCAACTGGTTGCGAGGGTGCCTGCTGCGGGCGCATGGGCAGCTTGGAGGCCAGCGTGCGGGCCGACTGCGCATGCTCAAAATCCACCACCACGTCAAAGCTGGTGGCAACGAACTGGCTGGAGGACGCGAAATCGCGCTTGCCGCGACGGGTCGAATAGCTGATCACGCCAGCGATCATCCAAATAGCCATGCCCAGGCCGATGGCGGAGAGAATCTGGTACAGCCCGTTGCCGCCACCGCCGAAGAGGGTCAGGAGCAGGCCGACAAACAGGCCCATCATGCCGCCCTGGGCCGCGCCAGCCAGCGCCACGCGCGGGTAGGAAAGTTTCGCGGTGACTCGCTCCACGGTGCGTACGTCATTGCCGACAATGCTTACCGCGGCGACCGGGAAATCATTATCGGCCAGGTAATCCACGAGCTTCTGTGCGTCGAGATAGCTGGTGTAACGTCCAAGCAGTTCTCCGCGCGGCAGGCCGCTGGTGCTAATCGAATTTACTCCATGAGGCGAGGTCATAACTATATTGTGCACAGGTTTACTGTGAGCCTGCCTAGTTGTGAAGCAACTATCGCTGAGGGTGAAAGAAACAGCACTGGCCCTGTGGCTTTGCACACCGGGAACGGGGCTGAAACGCGATAGTCTAGGAGGGTGAGCGCACAAGTGTCTAAAATCTTCGTCGCCCGGCTGCTCGGGCTTGATGTCTTTGACCCCTTGGGCGACCGCTTAGGCCGCTTGCGCGATGTCGTGGTGGTCTCCCGCGGCCCCAAGAAACCCGCCGCCTGCGTGGGCTTGGTCGTCGAGGTCCCCGGCAAACGTCGGGTGTTCGTTCCGATGACCCGCATCCAGTCCATGGAAGCCAACCAGGTGATCTGCAACGGCCTGGTGAACATGCGCCGGTTCCAGCAGCGCGGCCAGGAAATTCTGGTTGTCGCCGAAATGTTCGACCGCACCATCACCTTCGTTGATGGTTCCGGTCGCGGTGTCATCGAGGACATCGGTTTGGCGCAGACCCGTCGCGGGGACTGGGAAATCAACGAATACTATGTCCAGCGTGGAGAACCAACGGCCAATTTGCTGGGACTGCGTTCGCGCCGCCGCAACAAGGTGCTGGTTTCCTGGGACGAGGTCAGCCACGGTTCGAAGAATGAACCGCAGTCCGCTGACACCTTCGTGGCCGCCCACGATGAGATGAAGCCTGCCGACTTTGCTGACGCCCTGCATGAAATGAATGAGAAGCGCCGCCTGGAAATCGCGGCCCATCTGCAAGATGAGCGCCTGGCCGACGTGCTCCAGGAACTTCCGGACCGCGAGCAGGTGGAGATCCTTTCCGCCCTGGGCCTGGAACGTGCCGCGGACGTGCTTGAAGAAATGGACCCGGATGACGCGGCCGACCTTCTGGCTGAAGTCAGCGAAGAGACCAAGCACCAGCTGCTGGATCTGATGAACGAGGAAGAGGCCAAGGATGTCCGCCGCTTGCTCGCCTACCCGGAAGGTACCGCCGGGTCGATCATGACCCCGGTTCCGGTGATTCTCACCCCTGAATCCACGGTCGCTGAAGCCCTGGCCTCGGTGCGCCTGGAGGAATTGAGCCCGGCGCTTGCTTCGACCGTATATGTGGTGCGCCCGCCGCTGGAGACGCCCACGGGACGCTACCTGGGCCAAGTCCACATCCAGGCGCTGCTGCGTGCCGCTCCCCCGGAGCCGCTGGGCGATATCCTTGATACGGAGCTGGAGCCGATGTCGGACCTGTCCAACATCACCGAAGTGGTTCGCCATTTGGCCACCTACAACCTCACCAGCGTAGGCGTGACCAACAAGGAAGGCCGGCTTGTAGGGGCCATCACCGTGGATGACGTGCTGGACCATATCCTCCCGGATGACTGGCGTTCCCAAGACTAGCCAACGCCCCACCCACCCATCAGCAGCAAAGGAGTTCCAGCTATGGCTGAGCAGCGCAAGAGTAACGGCCTGGATACCCCGCTTGCAGCACGACAACGCTTCTGGCCCCGGTTCTTCCCGAACCCCGACCTCTTTGGTTCGGCCACGGAGAAGTTCGCCCGCTTCATGGGCACCCCGACCTTCCTGTTGTACATGACGGTGTTCTGCGCCTTCTGGCTGATCTGGAACTCGGTCGCCCCGATCAATTGGCGTTTTGACGATGCCACCATCGGCTTCACCGCGCTGACCTTGATGCTCTCCTTGCAGGCCTCCTACGCGGCTCCGTTGCTCCTGCTGGCGCAGAACCGCCAGGATGACCGCGACCGCGTCTCGCTGACCGAGGACCGCGCCCGCGCTGAACGCAATCTGTACGACACCGAGTACCTGACCCGCGAGCTGGCTTCCCTGCGCTTGGCACTGCGCGATGTTGCCACCCGCGACTACGTGCGTTCCGAACTGCGCAATGTGCTTGAAGAGCTGCTGGAAACCTCTGATGGCGAAGAGCTGCACCTGCGCGCGAAGAAAAAGGGCGGCAATAAGAATTCGCACCCGCAAACCGGGATGATCGAAACCGTCAAGCCCCAGCAGGGCCAGCACCGGAAGAGCAAATAAGCATTGAGCACCACGCCAGAACTCCTAGCCGCCCTCGCAAAGGTCAACGACCCGGAGCTTCGCCGGCCGATCACCGAATTGGGCATGGTGGAATCGGCTGTCCTGGCCGATGGCACCGCCAAGGTCAAGATCTTGCTGACCATCGCCGGTTGCCCGATGCGCTCCACCATCGAGGAAGAGGCCACCGCGGCCCTGCTGACCGTAGCAGCGGTGCAGCGCGTTGAGGTGAGCCTGGGCGTCATGGATCCGCAGCAGCGCGCGGAGCTGCGCGAGTCACTGGCCAGCCGCCGCACCCCGTTCTCCGATCCTGCTTCCCTGACCCGGGTGATCGCTGTGGCCAGCGGCAAGGGCGGCGTGGGCAAGTCGTCGATTACCGCGAATCTGGCCTGCCAGCTAGCCTCCCAGGGCTTGAAGGTCGGCCTGATCGACGCCGATGTCCATGGTTTCTCCATTCCCTCGCTGATGGGTATTTCGCAGAACCCCACCCGGGTTGATGACATGATCCTGCCGCCGGTGGCGCACGGAGTGAAGGTCATTTCCATTGGCATGTTCCTGGATTCCAACCAGCCGGTGATCTGGCGCGGCCCGATGCTGCACCGGGCCCTGGAGCAGTTCCTCTCGGATGTCTACTTCGGGGACCTGGACTACTTGTTCCTGGACCTGCCGCCAGGCACCGGGGACATGGCCATCTCCGTGTCCCAGCTGCTGCCCAATAGCGAGCTGCTGGTGGTCACGACCCCGCAGTCCACGGCTACCGAGGTTGCCGAACGCGCCGGCACCATCGCCTTGCAGACCCATCAGAAGGTGATCGGGGTGGTTGAGAACATGAGCTTCCTGCAGCTGCCCGACGGGTCGCGCATGGAGGTCTTCGGTTCCGGTGGCGGTGCCAAGCTCAGCGAATCGCTGAGCCAGCAGCTGGGCTACCCTGTTGGGATGCTGGCCCAGATTCCGCTGGAAGAGTCCGTACGCGTGGGTTCGGATCAGGGCCAGCCGGTAGTGCTCAGCACCCCGGGGGCACCGGCCGCGGCAGCGATGCGTGAATTGGCCGGGAAGTTGGAACAGCGACCGCGCGGGCTTGCCGGGCGATCGCTGCCGATGTCTTTCTGAGGACTTCTGGGCCTAGGTGGCTTCGGAGTCGAAGGGCGCCGGTTCATTGGCGCCCAGCTGCAACTGCTGCGTGGTAGCCGAAGGGACCGCGGTGCGCACCGGGGCTGGGGCCACGGTTTTGGCTGGAGAACCCTTTGCGGCATTCACGGCGTCGTCGAATTCATCGACAAGCGCCTCCTTGATGATTCGGCGTGGATCATACTGGCGCGGGTCCAGCTTCTTCCAGTCGATGTCGGCAACCTCGTCGCCTACTTCCTCGCGCAGCTGCTCCTTGGCGCCATTGGCCATGCGCCGCACTTCCTTGACCAGGTTCGCTAGCTTTTTGGCGTACTCGGGAAGCTTTTCGGGGCCCAGAATAACGACCGCCAGCACGGCGAGAACGATAAACTCGCCACCATTAATACCAAAAAGATCCACGTAAGAAGATTACCTTGTTCCGGTGCCACTCACGAAGTCACCGCGCCACGCCAACGGTGAACACGCGATGAACGGGGTTAGCTGGCGGCGCGCAAGCCTCGCGGGATGCGCGGCAACGACATGGTCTTGGCAGGGCGGTTGGCTGGATTGCGGTGAGCGAGCGCATCACGAAGCATGGCGCGGCCGCGGTGGATGCGAGAACGCACGGTCCCGAGCTTGACATCCAGGATGCGTGAGACTTCCTCGTAGGAGAAGCCTTCCATATCGCACAGGACAATAGCGGCACGGAACTCCGGCGACAACGCACGCAAGGCTTCTTGCACGTCGACATCCAAGTTGTTGAATTCGAAATAGCGTTCCGGGGTTACCGCGGTACCGGGCATCCGGTCTTCGGATCCCTCGGCGAAACGGTCGAAGCGGATCTTGCTCTTGCGCCGAGCCTGGTCCAGGAACAGGTTGGTGGTAATGCGGTGCAGCCACCCGCCCATGGTTCCGGGGGTGTAATTTTCCAAGGCTTTGAATGCGCGAACGAATGCCTCCTGCGAGAGGTCCTCGGCATCTTGGCGGTTACCAGTCAAACGGTAGGACAAACGGAAGACCCGTTGCCCATGTTCTTGGACCATCTGATCCCATGTCGGAGTCGTGGTTTCGGCAGTCACCGTAGAAGAAACTGTTTCACTTCGTGCATTGTTCACACTCCAAGTATGAAATGGGAAGCTGAGCTGAAGCTAAGAATACCCTGCGCGAGAACCTCCAAGTTCAACAACTTCAGGTAACGACGTAGGTACGATGGGAACTGGCCCCGCCAATTCAACCCTTGAGGACCTCCGCCGATGCCATCGATGAATCCAGAACTCTTCGCGAGCTGGACCTATACCCAGAACCACGTCAACGAACCAGAGCATGTCGCCCCGGTTCGCGAACGTGCGGAAGACCTGGGCGTGCGCTGCATCGATCAGGCCGGCCGCTCGATGCTGCAGATGCTCTGCACCCTGCGCCAGCCGCGCAATATCGTGGAGATCGGATCCGGTGTGGGTGTCGCATCGCTGGCGATGCTCGAGGTCATGGGCAACGCCATGACGTTGACTGCGATTGAATCGGATCTGGAGCACGCCAACGCGATGCGCCAGGGCCTGCGCGATTCAGGCATCCCCACGGCCCGCGCCCGCATTATCAATGAGCGCGCAGAGAACGTGCTCTCGCGCTTGGCCGACCACGCCTACGACCTGGTACTCATCGACGCCGGCGCTGAGCTGCTGCTCGAGTACGTGGCCGAGGCCAAGCGGCTGGTCGGAACCGGCGGGGTGATCATAGTGAACAACGCCTATGACGAGCATCGCCTGGCCAAGCCCGCGGTTCGCCGCCCCTCCACCGTCACGACCCGAGATGCGCTGCGCATGCTGCGCGAGGACCCGCGCTTGCAGACCCACCTGTTCCCTACCGAGCAGGGCCTGTTTGTGGCCACTGTCCTTCCTGCCAAGGCCGCGACCCGCCTCTAGCCGCTGATTTCGGGAAAGACAAAGGACCGACATTTCTGTCGGTCCTCGATTGCCGCACCAGCAACCCGTGCGGCCAAAGCTAGAACTTGGGCAGGCTTACTCAGTTACCTTGAGCAGGCACTCACGCAATTCGGTTGCCTCGTCGTTGTTCAACTCGACTACCAGTCGTCCGCCTCCGTCGATTGGCAGGCGCAAGATGAGGCTGCGGCCTTCCTTAGCGACTTCCATTGGTCCATCACCGGTGCGTGGCTTCATAGCAGCCATTAAGCTGTTCCCTTCGTCTGTGGCTAACGCATGCACTGGCGCTTGCCGTGCATACAACCGAATGCCTAGTCCATCCTCAGCAAGGATTCCCTGCTGAGTTGGGACACTTATCTTTTATTATTACTAATTTTCGCCCGTGTCGCTAATCACACGCCGTGACTCAAGGTCACGAACCGTATTCTCAAGCTCGGTAATTTCTGCCGCGAGGACATCGAGCACCTCATCCACCTGGTCGCAGCGGTAACCGCGCAAGCCCAAGGAGAAGCGAACTTTCTCCACATCTTCAGCGCGCGGATTCTTGGCCAGCAGCACCGGCGGCAACGAAGCCTGGTGCTCGACCAATCCCGTGATGGGCTCCCCGGTGGATTCGAAGTGGCGACCTGCCGGTACATTCTTCCGCTGGCTGGACAGCAGCAGCGCAACAGCACCCACCAGCAATACTGCGATGGCAACAAGGAGGAACGGCATCGCCTACTGCCCCTTCGCCAGGTCGCCGACCTTCAGGTTTTCTTCATGCGCACGCAGCACCAGATCCACCGCTTCATCAGGATCATCGGTGATAGTGAACAAGTCCAGATCACCGGGGGAAATGGTGCCTTCAGCAACGAGCGTCTTGGTCATCCAGTCCACCAAGCCGCCCCAGTATTCGGTGCCCACGAGCACAATCGGGAAGCTGGTGATCTTCTTGGTCTGGACCAAGGTCAACGCTTCGAACAGTTCGTCCAGAGTGCCAAACCCCCCGGGCAGCACGATGAAGCCCTGCGAGTACTTCACGAACATCGTCTTGCGCACGAAGAAGTAGCGGAAGTTCAGGCCCTTGTTGACCCAGGCATTCAGCCCGGTTTCAAAAGGCAGCTCAATGCCCAGGCCTACGGAAACGCCGTCCTTGTCAGCAGCTCCCTTGTTGGCCGCTTCCATGGCGCCGGGGCCGCCACCGGTGATGGTAGTGATGCCTTCCTCGGCCAAGCGGCTGCCGACACGCTGGGCGATCGCATAGTACGGGCTGCCCGGATCCGTGCGCGCGGAACCGAAAACCGCGATGGCAGGACCGGTGCCGGCCATATTTCCAAAGCCGGAGACGAATTCCGATTGGATACGCAACACGCGCCACACGTCGCTATGCGTGACATCGACCTGCGGGCTTTCCAGAAGATGGTGGTCAAGCTGATCTTCCGGTTGCTTACCTGGCCAGCTCGCTTCGATGTGGCGCTTTTGCCCGACCCGGGCATTTTCTTCACTCTTACGCTGATGAACCATAACTTCACTCTATCGGTTACTCCTGCGCATCTTCGGATGTGACCTACCGCTGATTGGAGAACAGTTTGATAACAACTAGGTGTGACATGGTCGACGGGTCGCGTAGTCGCCGTCACATCAAGTAATGTCTACAACATGAAAAGCGATCATCAGGCTCAAGCTTCTTCTGAAGGCCCTATCGTCCAGCTGACTGGGGTCAATAAGCACTACGGTGCGCTGCATGTGCTCAACGGCATCAATCTCGAAGTGACCAAGGGCGAGGTCGTTGTGATCCTCGGCCCGTCGGGCTCGGGCAAGTCCACGCTGTGCCGCGCCATCAACCGACTGGAAACCATCGACGAAGGCACCATCAAGATTGATGGCAAGACCCTTCCCGAAGAGGGCAAGGCACTGGCCAATCTCCGGGCCGATGTCGGCATGGTCTTCCAGTCCTTCAACCTCTTTGCCCACAAGTCGATCTTGGAGAACGTGACCCTCGGTCCGATGAAGGTCAAGGGCATGAAGAAGGACCAGGCCAATAAATTGGCGATGCAGCTGCTAGAGCGTGTGGGCGTGGCCAATCAGGCCGGCAAACTGCCCGCACAGCTTTCTGGCGGCCAGCAGCAGCGTGTGGCGATCGCCCGCGCACTGGCCATGAAGCCGAAGGTGATGCTCTTCGACGAGCCAACCAGTGCCCTGGACCCGGAAATGATCAACGAGGTCCTGGACACCATGGTGGGTCTTGCCAAGGAAGGCATGACCATGCTCGTGGTCACCCACGAGATGGGCTTCGCCCGCAAGGCGGCGGACCGCGTGATCTTCATGGCCGACGGCCAGATCGTCGAGCAGGCCACCCCGGAGGAATTCTTCACCAACCCCAAATCCGACCGTGCCAAGGATTTCCTTGGCAAGTTGATCACCAACCACTAATTTCATCATCACGCATCCAATAGGAGGAACAATGCGCAAGACTCGTTTCGGCACTGTAGCCGCAATGGCCGCCGTCGCAGCCCTGGCCCTGACTTCATGTGGCGGCTCCGGCGACAGCGAAGCCGACGGCGACAAGATCCGCATCGGCATCAAGTACGACCAGCCGGGACTCGGCTTCAAGGACGGCGATAACTACACCGGTTTCGACGTTGACGTCGCCAAGTACGTAGCCAGCGAACTGGGCTACACCGAGGACAAGATCGAATTCATTTCGGCACCGTCGGCCAACCGCGAGACCATGCTGCAGAACAACCAGGTTGACATGATCTTCGCAACCTACTCGATCACCGATGAGCGCAACAAGGTTGTCGACTTCGCTGGTCCATACTTTGTCGCCGGCCAGGACCTGCTGGTTCCATCCGACTCGGATATCGCCGGCCCAGAGGACCTGGATGGCAAGAACCTGTGCTCGGTCACCGGTTCCACCTCGGCCCAGAAGGTCAAGGACAACTACGCCCAGAACACCAACCTGCAGGAGCTTCCGGGCTATGCAGAGTGCACCACCCAGATGAGTGGCGGCACCATTGACGCGGTTACCACCGATGACATCATCCTTGCCGGCCTGGCTGCGCAGCCTGCCTACAAGGGCAAGTTCAAGGTTGTCGGCGCGCCATTCACCGAAGAGAACTACGGCGTGGGCCTGCCTGATGGCACCGACAAGTGCGGCGACATCAATGCGGCAATCACCAAGATGATCGAGTCCGGCGAGTGGCAGAAGGCCCTGGACAAGAACACCGAAGGCACCGGTTACAAGCCGAACGCTGAAACCAACCCGCCAACCCTTTCGGATTCCTGCGCCTAGCAGCATCTGATGCGATGGGGGCCAAACGCAGCGTGTTTGGCCCCCATCTGCAATCTGCGTTTCCCAGGTACCAGCTAATGCAGGTACCGGACCCATAGCCGCTTGGCCGGTTTTCCGGCCATCGAGACAGAGGCTTGCAGTGGAGAATTACTTATCCATATTCACTGAGTACGACATTCCCGGAGCTTTCTGGGTCAATATCCAACTAACTTTCTGGGCTGCCATTGGCTCCCTCGTGCTGGGCACCATCTTGGCCTTGCTGCGCATCTCCCCCGTGGGGAGCTTCCAGGCCCTGGGCACCAGCTACGTCAACCTGATTCGCAATACCCCGCTGACCATCATCATCCTGTTCTGCGTGCTGGCCCTCTACGGCCAGCTCGGATTCGTGCTCAGCAGCGATTTCCAGGGAAACTTCTTCCGCCTCGCCGTCCTTGGCCTTGCGGTTTACCACGCGGCGTTCGTGTGCGAAGCGATCCGCTCTGGCGTGAACACGGTTCCCCTGGGACAGGCAGAAGCTGCTCGCGCCATCGGCCTGAGCTTCTTGCCCGCAGCGCGTTTGGTGATTCTGCCGCAGGCCTTCCGCGGCGCGATTGTCCCCTTGGGCAACACCTTGATCGCCTTGATCAAGAACTCCACCGTCGCAGCGGTCGGTTCGGTTGCCACGGAATCCTCCTCGGTCATGAAGACCATGATTGAGTTCCGCGCAGATATCGTGATCCCGATCTTCTTGACCTTCGCGGTGGGCTTCGTGATCATCGTCATTCCGGTGGGCCTGCTGACTACTTGGGCTTCTAAGAAACTGGCGGTGGCACGATGAGCGCGTCGATTCTTTTTGATACTCCCGGGCCAAAGGCCCGCCGCCGCATCTTGGCGGTAAACATAGTCGGCGCCTTGATTGCCTTGGGCATCGTGGCGTGGATCGTCCTCGGCCTGGCCGCCAAGGACCAGATGCAGCCTTCGCAATGGGATGACTTCATCGAAGGCAGCACCTGGAAGAACTACCTGCTTCCGGGCTTGTGGAACACCACCAAGGCAGCGGTCCTGGGCATCATCGGCTCGGTGATCTTCGGCCTGATCTTCGGTGTCGGCCGCTTGGCGCAGAATAAGCTGATCAACGGAATCTCCACCGTGATCGTCGAATTCTTCCGCGCGGTACCAGTGCTGCTGATGATCGTGTTCTTCAACGTCTTCTTCTCCCGTTCCCTGCAGCTGTCAGGTGATACGGCGATGTGGGCCGTGGTCGCGGCACTGATCTTCTACAACGGCTCGGTCGTTGCGGAGCTGGTCCGTTCAGGCGTGCACAATCTGCCCAAGGGACAGCGCGAGGCAGGCATAGCGATCGGCCTGACCCGTGGCATGTCGCTGCGCCACATCGAGATTCCGCAGGCGCTGGTCGCCATGCTGCCGGCGTTGATCGGCCAGTTCGTTGTGATCTTGAAGGACTCGGCTTTGGGCTACATCATCAGCTTCAACGAGTTGCTGTTCTTCGCCCGCACCTACTCCTCGCCTAACGGCAACGTCCTGCAGGCGCTGATTGTGGCGGCAGCCATCTTCATCATCATCAATTTCACCTTGAGCAAGATTGCCGTGATTGTCTCGCGCCGGCTGAGCAGCCGGGTGAAGAAGGAGAAGAATGCCCCGGCCGCAGCCATAGTCGGCGCCCCAGCCGGCCTCGACGTGCCAGCGCCACAAGATCCTTCCGATCCCAAGGCCTAGCAGCTGAAACAAAAAATCTCCGTACCGCATGATTCACGCGGTACGGAGATTTTTTGTCTCTTCAAAGAGCTGATCATCCCAGCCTCTGCGCTAGCCCATCCAAGTGCGCAGGGTCTGCAGGCAATCGCGAATGGCCTGCTGCGGCACATGCTCATCATCGCTGTGCGCCAGCAGCGCATCG
Organism: Glutamicibacter sp. AGC84; assembly: GCF_053543575.1. Taxonomy (NCBI): domain Bacteria; kingdom Bacillati; phylum Actinomycetota; class Actinomycetes; order Micrococcales; family Micrococcaceae; genus Glutamicibacter; species Glutamicibacter sp. AGC84. The sequence goes on along the minus strand of NZ_JBLVOC010000005.1, from coordinate 385,441 downwards.
CCCGGGCCGAAGTTCACGGCAGAGATGCCCAGAGCAGAGAAGCGGGAAACATCGGTCCATCCGTATTTCGGCTTCGGTTCCTGGCCCAGTACCTTGATCAGGTCTGCGGCGATCTCCTGGTCCAAACCGGGTTTGGCGCCATCAGCGCCATCGGTGCGTTCAATGTCGAAGCCGTCGAAAAGCTCAAGGACCACGGCTTCAGCTTGGGCCAGTGTCTTGTCCGGAGCGAAGCGGTAGTTCACTTCCACCTCGCAGTAATCGGGAATCACGTTGCCGGCAATGCCGCCGGCAACACGGACCGCGTTCATGCCTTCACGGTAGTCCAAGCCTTCAACGGTGATGGTCCGGGGCTGGTAGGCAGCCAACCGCTGCAGGATCTCCCCCGCATCGTGGATCGCGTTATGCCCCATCCATGCACGTCCCGAGTGGGCTGCCTTGCCGCGGGTGCGGATGACGAAGCGGCTGGTTCCGTTGCAGCCGCCTTCGACGGTGCCGTCGGTCGGTTCCAGCAGGATCGCGAAGTCGGCCTCCAGGAGTTCCGGGCTGTTCTTGGCCAGGCGGCCCAGACCGGATTTGGCTGCTTCGACTTCCTCGTGGTCGTAGAAGACGTAGGTGATATCGTATTTGGCCTCGGTTAGTTCTGCAGCCAGCGCAAGCTGCACGGCGACCCCGCCTTTCATGTCTGTGGCACCACGGCCATAGAGCACCCCGTCGATGACTTCTGCGGGCACGGTGCCCTTGGCGCCCTCGGTGCGCGGCAAAGGCACGGTATCGAGGTGCCCGGCCAGCACGACGCGGCGTTCGCGGCCGAAGTTGGTGCGCGCTACGATGGCGTCCTGGTCCCGGTGCACCTCAAGGTGCGCCAGCTTCCGCAGCGCCTGGTGCACCTTGTCGGCCAGCTCTTGCTCGTTGCCGGAAACGGATTCAATGTTCATGATCTGCTCGGTAAGCAGGGCAACGTCTTGCTGCAGGTCCAATTCGTTCACGGCTGGCTACGTCCTGAGTCTCTAGCTTCACTTTTTTGTCATTTATCAACGTTACTCCGGGCAACAAAGATACGATCAGTGTATGACTTCAGAATCTGTGACATCCAGCGAATCATCTGTCCGTTTAGCCTCAGCCCATGGCCTGGCAACGGTCGCATCCGATGGAACGATCCTTGATGTTTGGTACCCGGCTCCAGTCTTGGGCGAACTCGCCAAGGCTGAAGGGCTCTCCGGTGAACTCGCTGCCGCCGCGCAGGACGATGCAGCCCGCGGCACCACCCAGAAGGTCGTTTCACTGACCATTAATCTTGATGTAGCACCAGCTGACACCGCCGATGTGTGGCTGCGCCTGCACCTGCTCTCGCATCGTCTGGTCCAACCGAACAGCATCAACCTCGACGGCATCTTCGGCCACCTCGCCAATGTCGTGTGGACCAACTTCGGGCCTTGCCAGGTAGAGGGCTTCGAGGTGACGCGCTTGAAGCTGCGCGCCCGTGGAGCGGTCACCGTGTACGGCGTGGACAAGTTCCCGCGCATGGTCGACTACGTGGTCCCAGCCGGCGTGCGCATTGCCGACGCTGGCCGCGTGCGCCTCGGCGCCCACCTGGCCGAAGGCACCACCGTCATGCATGAAGGATTCGTCAATTTCAACGCCGGCACCTTGGGCACTTCGATGGTGGAAGGCCGCGTGTCCGCTTCGGTCGTTGTCGGCGATGGTTCGGATGTCGGCGGCGGCGCCTCGATCATGGGCACCCTCTCCGGTGGCGGCAAGGAGCGCATTGTCATTGGCGAACGCGTACTGCTGGGCGCCAACGCCGGTGTAGGCATTTCCATCGGTGACGACTCGGTGGTGGAAGCTGGCCTGTACGTGACCGCCGGCACCCGAGTGGTTCTGGGCGAGAAGCAGGTCAAGGCGCTGGAGCTTTCCGGCGTGCCGAACCTGCTCTTCCGCCGCAATTCGATCACCGGCGCCGTTGAGGCGTTGCCGCGCGCCGGCCAGACCGTAGAGCTGAACAGCGCACTGCACGCCAACTAGTTCTTGCCCTGCAATCCAACTGGCAGATCACGGAAGTGATCTGCCAGTTTTTTATTGCTCGGCTATCCGCCGGGGAAGATGATGGTCACCATCGGCTGGATGAAGCCGTGGAAGGCCTTGGAGTCGCGTAGCAGCGACGTACTGGCCACGATGGTAGCTGTGCCGGTCAGCCATGCCCTGGGCTCGTCCAGGGGCACGTCAATGAGCTGGATTTCCTGGCGGGTGGATTGCATGCCGTGCTCCACCCCGTGGTCGATGAGGATTCTTTCCAGCTCATCCATGCGGTGCGGCACGTACTTGCCACTGTTTTCTGCGAAGTCCTGGGCATGCTGCTGGGCAAAAACCGTGGCCTGGCCGTAGTGCGCGCGGGCCAGCCGGGCCAGTGCCGGGTAGCCGTCGTCTTGAAGCCGTTCAATCAGTGCATCGCTGGCCGCCGGTTCCTTGGCCGGCGCTATTGCGGTCAGCGAATCCCACCAGGAGCTCCATTCCTGCTTGAGCTGTCCATGCGAGTCGTCGATCTTGTTGCGGTTCTTGATATTGGAAGCCAGCCGGCTATTGGGTCCGGCCTCCGTAGGGTGGACGCCTGACAGTTCGCGCAGGTACAACGCCATCAGCATATTCTGATTGGTATTTATGGCTAGCGACCAATTATTTCCACGACGTTGGTACATGCATACCACCTGACTCTTCGGCACACTTGTCGTTCCCTCTGCCTCATAGGATACTCCCGAAGTACCGCTTAAAACAGGGAAGGACCTGTCGCCCCACTTGCGTGGGAAGACAGGTCCTTCCGCCGGGATCCGGAAACTCGCCCTAGGCCTGGTAGCCGGGGTAGTCGCGAGCGGTTTCACCCATGTACAGCTGGCGTGGGCGGCCGATCTTCAGCTCAGGGTCCTTGATCATTTCGCGCCACTGTGCGATCCAGCCTGGCAGACGGCCGATGGCGAACAGCACGGTGAACATCTTCTCCGGGAAGCCCATGGCGGTGTAGATCAAGCCGGTGTAGAAGTCCACGTTCGGGTAGAGCTTGCGCGAGATGAAGTACTCATCGTTCAGCGCAGTCTCTTCCAGCTTCATCGCGATCTCAAGCAGCTCGTTCTTGCCCTGCTTTGCCAGCAGGTCGTGAGCGGTCTTCTTGATGATCTTGGCGCGTGGATCGTAGTTCTTGTACACACGGTGGCCGAAGCCCATCAGGCGTACGCCGTCTTCCTTGTTCTTGACCTTCTGCATGAAGTCTTCTGGGGAGATGCCGGAGGACTGGATCTCGCGCAGCATCTTCAGCACGGCTTCGTTGGCGCCGCCGTGGGCTGGGCCCGACAGTGCATGGATGCCGGCAGAAACCGAAGCGAACATGTTGGCTTCGGAGGAACCGACCAGGCGCACGGTGGAGGTGGAGCAGTTCTGCTCGTGGTCAGCGTGCAGGATCAGCAGCAAGTCGAGGGCCTTGACCACATCCGGATCCGCAAGGTAAGGCTCGGCAGCGGTGCCGAAGCACAGGCGCAGGAAGTTCTCGACCATGTTCATCGAGTTGTCCGGGTACAGCAATGCCTGGCCGATGGACTTCTTGTGCGCGTACGCAGCCAATACCGGCAGCTTTGCCAGCAGGCGCAGGGTCGAACGCTCAACCTGTGCGTCATCCTTCGGATCCAGCGAATCCTGGTACCAGGTCGACAGGGCCGAAACAGCCGAGGACAATACCGGCATCGGGTGCGCGTCGCGCGGGAAGCCGCCGAAGAAGCCCTTGAGCTCTTCGTGCAGCAGGGTGTGGCGGCGCAGCGAATTGTCGAACTCGGCCAGCTGGTCAGCAGTCGGCAGTTCGCCGTAGATCAGCAGGTAGGTTACCTCGATGAAGCTGGACTTCTCGGCCAGCTGCTCGATTGGGTAACCGCGGTAGCGCAGGATGCCCGCGTCGCCGTCGATGTAGGTAATCGCGGACTTGGTAGCCGCGGTGTTCATGAAGCCGGGATCGTAGGTCACGTTCCCGGTAGTCTTCAAAAGTGGGGCTACGCCAAATCCGTCATTGCCCTCTGCTGCCTGAATTACTGGCAGATCGAGGTTGGATTCTCCAAAGTGTAGCTGTGCAGATGTGGTATCTGTCATTGCATCTCCTAACCGGAAAGCGTGTAGTTCCGAAAGGTCAGTCGTCACCGTAGAACATACCGCGATTTGACCCATTCAAGCTAATTAGGGTGTCATCTTCACCGGTTGGCGGAAGAATTCAACCGTTCAACGGCAGCCGCGATCCGCTCATCGGAGGCGGTCAAGGCCACGCGTACATGGCGTTCCCCCGCGGTGCCGTAGAAGACGCCAGGACCGGCAACGATGCCCAGTTCCGCCAGCGCCCCGATGGTTTCGAAGCTTGGCCGCCCAGCGGTGCACCACAGGTACAGTCCTGCCACCGAATCGTCGATGGCCAGGCCGAAGTTCTCCAGCGCTGGCCGCAGCATGGCCCGGCGTGCCCGGTACAGCTCGCGCTGCGCCGCAACATGCTCGTCGTCATTCAATGCCACCACCATGGCGTGCTGGATTGGACCGGGCACGATCATGCCCGCATGCTTGCGGCTGTTGACCAGAGTTGGCATCAGGTTCGGGGCGCCGGCAACGAAAGCGGCGCGGTATCCGGCGAGGTTCGACTGCTTGGACAGCGAGTACAGGGCGAACAGGTCATCGAGGTTTCCTCCGTTGACCGCCGGGTCCAGGATGCTTGGCACCTGGCCCTCGTATTCATCCCATCCCAGTTCGGCGTAGCACTCATCGGAGGCCACGACGGCACCCATTTCACGCGCCTGGGCCACGATGCTTGCCAGCTCGGCGGTAGCACGGACCTTGCCGGTCGGGTTGCCTGGCGAGTTGACCCAGATGAGCTTCACGCGTTCACGCTGCTCAGCAGTCAAATCCGAAAGGTCGTCGGTGGCGATGGGGGTCGCGCCGACCAGCTGGGCGCCGATGTCATAGGTGGGGTAGGCGATCTCTGGACGGACCACGATGTCGCCGGCACCCAGACCCAGGAACAGCGGCAGCCATGCCACCATTTCCTTGGAGCCGACCGTTGGCATGACATCATCGGTGCTCAAACCGGTGACATTGCGGCGACGGGCGAACCAGTCGACGATGGCTTGGCGAACTTCAATGGTGCCGTGCGTGGTCGGGTATCCGTGCGAGTTCGCCGCCTCGGCCAGCGCCTGCTGGATCAGCTGCGGCGTGCCATCGATCGGCGTGCCGATCGACAGGTCCACGACTCCCCCCGGATGCGTGGATGCTTGCTCGCGGTATGGTGCAAGCTGGTTCCAGGGGTAATCGGGGAGCTCAAGCATAAAAGTGAAAACCTAGCCTTGGTTCTGTGGTGGCAAGGCGCTGATCAGTGGGTGGTCAGTGCCGGTGTTACCAATTTTAGCGGCGCCGCCCGGGGATCCAAGTTCGTCGAAAAAGTCGACGTTTGCCTTGTAATAGTCGGCCCATTCATCCGGCACGTCATCTTCGTAGTAGATGGCTTCAACGGGGCAGACAGGTTCGCAGGCGCCGCAGTCAACGCATTCATCCGGGTGAATGTAGAGCGAGCGCTCACCTTCATAGATACAATCTACCGGGCACTCTTCGACGCACGCCTTGTCTTTAACGTCGACGCACGGCTGAGCGATGATGTAAGTCACGAGGGCCGAGACCTTTCCTTGCACTGGGTGGTTTCAACAGGAGCTAGTGGTCTTCCTCAGATGCTCTTTGAATCCTTTACCAGCTCAAACTACAGTCTAGTCCTGATACCCATGCATCGGACCGCCCATTGGCTCGCTGTGACGTAATCGACCATTCACATTTCAGCTTCCCGGGGTCCAGATGAATTCTTCTTACGAAAAGATGACGTTTCCAAATGCTTAATTTCAGTGATGTGACGCACGGTGAACGGCTTGTTGTCCGCTACCGCTTGGCCGACGGACGGGCCGGTGAGCATTTTTCCGATGCACTGGGCGAGCTGCAGGAAGTGACGGAGGAATCGGTGAGCATCCAAACCCGGGCTGAACTGGTATGCATCCCCCGCACGGCGATCACTCACGCCAAGCGGGTACCGCCGGCTCCGGCGCGCCGCAGGCCCCGTGCCCCTCGCGCCGAGTAGCAGCCTGCAAGCCGCGCAATTTTCCTGCTTCCATGGGTTGCTGCCGCGGCACACCCATACCGCTTGGGACGACATGTGATTTGAAACTGCCAATCACTCAGCGCTTTTCGCGTATGCTGTTTCCATGCCCTCCGATAAACTTGTCCAATCGCGAGCACGAGCCCTCAGCTCCCCGCTGAGGCTTCGCATCTTGCGCTTGTGCCTCCATGAGTCACGAACGAACAAGGAAATTGCGGACATTCTCGATTTGAATCCCGCCACCTCCTTGCATCACGTGCGAACCCTGGTCAGCAACGGTTACCTCGCGGCAGAAGAATCACGCCGAGGCAACCGTGGCGCCAAAGAAGTGCCCTACCGCAGCACCAAGCAGTCCTGGGGCACGCGCATTCCCGACGCGGCCCCCATGCTGGTGGACACCTTCCTGCAGGAAATCGAGGGACTTGATCCCCAGGAGATACAGGTAATCCGCTTGGGCCTGAAGCTCAATGAAGAAAGCCAGAAGGATCTCATGAGCCGGCTGCGCGCTGTGATCGAGGACTACGCGATGCGTGATCCGGATCCAGATGGCGTTGCCACCTCGTTGTTCTTGGCCCACCACCTGGATATCACCGGCAATGCGCGCAAAGACCAGTAGCCTGCTTTTCGCCTAATTAAACACAGAAGGAGCTCTTCCCAGTGGGAAGAGCTCCTTCTGTTTTCAGTTCTGGCGTTGTTGCTTGCGCAGCACTCGCAAGGAGCACAGCAGGGCAATCACCGATGGAATAACCATTCCATACATCCACAAGGCCGAGGCCAGCGTTGGCCCGGGCAGGTACTTGTAGTACTCCATGCCCAAGATCAGCTGGTCATCGCCCACATAGGAAATCAGGCCAACGGTCACATAGCAACCGATGAACCCCAGCGCACCGGCCCACAGCTTCGATGAAGAAACCGCAGCCCAGTACACCAGAACTCCGAGCAGGAGCCAGGCCAGACCCACACCCCAAACCAGCGGGATGTCGTTTCCGACATAGCTGATGGAGGCGTGGATTGCGGTCCCGAATAATCCTGCTGCCACGGCAGCAACAACACCGCGCCAGAGCGCGGAGAAGTTGCTGCCGAGGGATTTGCGCTTATTAGGAGCGAGCGCGTGCACGGGTAGCCTTGGCACGGTCGTTGGCGTTCAGCAGAACCTTGCGGATGCGGATGGCTTCCGGGGTAACCTCAACGCACTCGTCTTCGCGAGCGAATTCGAGCGACTCTTCCAGAGTCAAGTTACGTGGTGGGGTCAGGTTCTCGAACGAGTCCGAGGAAGCAGCACGCATGTTGGTGAGCTTCTTTTCCTTGGTGATGTTCACGTCCATGTCGTCGGCGCGGGAGTTCTCGCCGACGATCATGCCCTCGTAAACCTCTTCGGTTGGCTTCACGAAGAAGTTCATGCGCTCCTGCAGGTTGATCATCGCGAATGGAGTCACAACGCCTGAACGGTCGGCAACGATCGAACCGTTGATGCGGTATTCGATTGGGCCTGCCCATGGCTCGTAGCCTTCAGCCAGCGAAGCAGCAATGCCGGCGCCGCGGGTTTCGGTCATGAAGCGGGTACGGAAGCCGATCAGGCCACGTGCTGGAACCATGAACTCCATGCGAACCCAGCCGGTGCCGTGGTTAGCCATGTCGGTCATGCGGCCCTTGCGCGATGCCATCAGCTGGGTGATAGCACCCAGGTACTCTTCAGGCACGTCGATGGTCATGCGTTCCATTGGCTCGTGAACCTTGCCGTCAACCATCTTGGTAACAACCTGTGGCTTGCCAACGGTCAGCTCGAAGCCTTCACGGCGCATCTGCTCAACGAGGATGGCCAGTGCCAATTCGCCACGGCCCTGGACTTCCCAAGCATCTGGACGCTCGGTAGGCAGGATGTTCAGCGAAACGTTGCCGATCAGTTCCTTGTCCAGGCGATCCTTGACCTGTCGTGCGGTGACCTTGGCGCCCTTGACCTTGCCAGCCAGTGGCGAGGTGTTGATACCGATGGTCATCGAGATCGCAGGTGGATCAACGGTGATCAGCGGCAGCGGCTTAGGGTTCTCAAGGTCGGTGAGGGTCTCGCCGATCATGATGTCTTCGATACCGGCAACTGCAACGATCTCGCCTGGACCAGCTTCGTCAGCTGGAACGCGGGTCAGGCCCTGGGTGGCCAGCAGTTCGGTGATCTTGACCTGCTTCATGGTGCCATCCTGGCGAGCCCAGTTAACCTGCTGGCCCTTGCGCAAGGTGCCGTTGATCATGCGCAGCAGCGCCAGGCGGCCAAGGAATGGCGAAGCGTCAAGGTTGGTGACGTGGGCCTGCAGGACTTCACCTTCGGTGTAGGTCGGTGCAGGAACGTGCTTGATGATGGTCTCGAACAGTGGCTCAAGATCTTCGTTGTCCGGCAGGGTGCCATCGCCAGGCTGGTTCATCGAAGCGTAGCCGGCCTTGCCCGAGGCGAAGACGACAGGAACGTTCAAGATTGCGTCCAGGTCCAGATCCGGAGCTTCGTCAGCCAAGTCCGAAGCCAAGCCCAGCAGCAGGTCCATGGAGTCGGAGATGACGCCATCGATGCGGGAGTCGGGACGGTCGGTCTTGTTGACCACGATGATCACTGGCAGGTTGGCGCTCAATGCCTTGCGCAGCACAAAGCGGGTCTGCGGGAGCGGGCCCTCGGATGCGTCAACGAGCAGAACCACGCCGTCAACCATGGACAGGCCGCGTTCCACCTCGCCACCGAAGTCGGCGTGGCCTGGGGTGTCAATGACGTTGATGGTCATCTTCTTGCCCTCGGCTGCTGGGCCGTTGTAGAACACGGTGGTGTTCTTAGCAAGAATGGTGATGCCCTTCTCGCGTTCCAGCTCACCTGAGTCCATCACGCGATCTTCGGTTTCACCATGGCTGTCGAATGCGCCAGTCTGCTGGAGCATGGCGTTGACGAGGGTGGTCTTGCCGTGGTCAACGTGCGCAACGATGGCTACATTGCGAAGTTCATCGCGAGTAATGGTGTTTGCTGACATGCGTGAAGGCTCACTTCCGCTCGAAAATTTGGGTCTGTGGAGTCGGGGCCAAAGTCGACCCAACAATCCAGTTTACGCGCTCGAGACTCATAGTCTGTTGATCTGTGTCAGAACATACAGGAATTTCATGTATCTGTCGCAAAGAATTCAGCGGATTGACCGCGTTGGCATCCAAAAACGCAGCTTGCTAGGCCCAAAGTTGACTTCAATTTCCGGGAGTTCAGCGTCCAGCAAGCCGCCGCATTTTTCTATGGTGGATTTTGAACCGATGTTATCGGAATCACAGGTAACCAGCGCATGTTCAATTCCTGATTCGCGAAGTTCCTGCAACCCGAATTTGCACAGTTCCTGTGCCACACCACGGCGACGATACTCGGGAACTACACCATAGCCGATATGTCCGCCGACCTGAAACAGGCTCTCGTTGATTTCATATCTGACGGAAACCCGGCCAACCAGGTCCCCCTCGTCAAAGGCGGCGAACAGCGCCGAGCGAACCCAGCCTTCTGGAATGTGTTCGCCTCGGCGCCCTGCCTTCATCCGGTAGATATAGTCCTCCCAGTCCTCGGCTGCAGACCAAGTCGGCAAGAACTCGAAGTCTTCGCAAAGCATCAAGTGGTGGGCGTCGATTGCCTGCTGTTCGTCCTGGCTATCCAATTCACGGATCTCCAGCGTCTTTCCCAACGTCATAGCGCCAGTATGCCAGAACGCCTCCACCTCCCACCGGTGAATTGCGCGCCAAAGATGCGCCTGATCCCTAGTAGGCCACCTGCTGGCCCCGCACTTGCCTGGCCCATTCCACGGTTCCGCCGCTAAGGCTGTAGACCGCAATGCCTGCATCCCGACCGGACATGGTGATCCGCGCCGCCTGCTGCGAACGGGCACCGGTTTTGCACACGAATACGACCGCCGAAGCGCTGTGCGCGAGCTTTCCCAGACCCCGTTCTTTGAGCTGCGCGAGCGGAAGGTGCTGGCTGTGCGGGATCGCTATGATGTCGCGTTCCCAGGATTCGCGCACATCCACCAGCAATACCGGTTCATCCGCTTCCAGCTCCGCTAGCTGCTGAACCGTGAGCTCCGGGACATGCCCGTCGACAGCGCAGGAAACCGGCTGGTACTCCCCCAGCCCGGTCACCGGCTCACGTTGCGGATCCCTAGCGAATTCGAGGGTCCGCACACTGGCTTCCAGCGCATCATAGAGCCAGAGCTTGCCGCTCAGTGTGGTCCCGATTCCGGTAATGAGCTTCAGGGCTTCGGCGCACATCACCGAACCGATAACGCCGCACAGTGCGCCGAAGACTCCTCCTTCGGCGCAGCTGGGCACGGAGTCCGCGTCGGGGATTTCAGGAAAAAGATCACGCAGCATCGGGCCGGTGCGCGGATCGAAGACGGACACCTGCCCGGAGAACTGGAAGAGGGTTCCCCACACCAGCGGGGTGCCGGTGATTTCCGCGGCATCATTGGACAGGTACCGCGTGGCAAAGTTGTCGCTGCCGTCGATGACCAAGTCGTATTCACTGAAAAGCGCCACGGCGTTGCATTCATCCAGCTTTTCATCCACGGTGATGATCTGGACGTTCCGGTTCTGCTCGTGGGCCATCCGCCGCACCGAATCCACTTTCAGGCGCCCTGCATCCTGTTGCCGGTGCATGGTTTGTCGTTGCAGATTGGACAGTTCGACGGTGTCATCGTCGATGACCCCGAGGGTGCCGATTCCCGCAGCGACCAGGTAGCTGGCAATGGGACTGCCCAGGCCCCCGGCTCCGATAACCAGCACCTTGGCGTTGGCGATGCGGCGTTGCCCTTCTTCTCCCACCCCGGGCAGGGACAAGTGCCGGGAGTAGCGCGCCAGCTCTTCCGGTTCCAGCTCCGCGCCGGGCGCTACCAGGGCTTCCCGGCTCACGAGAAGTCACCGACCAGGGTTTGCATCATGCCTTCGGCCGGTGAGGAGGCCAGTGCGGTATCGCGGCGCGGGATCCGGCCAGCGAGCCGCGCGGCGCGCCCGGCACGCACGGCATCCTTCATTGCCCTGGCCATGAGCGGCGCGTTGTGCGCCCGGGTCACCGCGCTGGCCAGCAGCACCGCGTCGCAGCCGAGCTCCATGGCCAGGGCCGCATCCGAGGCAGTGCCCACCCCGGCGTCAAGGATCACCGGTACCTGCGCGCGGGAGACGATGGTGGAAATATTGTGCGGATTCAGGATCCCCAGGCCCGAGCCGATCGGCGCTCCGGCCGGCATGATTGCCGCAACCCCGGCGTCCTGCAGGCGCTGGGCAAGTGCCGGATCGTCATTGGTGTAGGCGAAGACCTGGAACCCGTCGGCCACTAGTTGCTCGGTGGCCGCATGCAGTTCCAGCGGGTCAGGCAGCAGCGTGTGCTCATCGGCAATGACTTCGAGCTTGATCCAATTGGTTTCCAGAGCTTCACGGGCCAGGTGCGCGGTGAGGATCGCATCGCGGGCGGTGAAGCATCCAGCGGTGTTGGGCAGCGCAATCACGTTGTTGCGCTGCAGCAGTTCATACACGTTGCCTGCGCCGGCCGCCGAAAAGTGGCGGATGGCCACGGTGGTCAGCTCCGTTCCGGAGGCCTGCAGGGCGCTTTCCAGGGTGGTCAGCGAACTCGCTCCCCCGGTGCCGAGGATCAAGCGCGAGGACAAGGTGCGTCCGGCGATCTGGAATGGGTCGCTGTGGATGTCCAGCTCGGTGATGTTGCGCGTTTCCATGCCTAGCCTCCCTGGGCCGCGGTAACGAGTTCAATGCTGTGCCCTTCGGCCAGCAGGTAGCTATTCCAGGCGCTGCGTGGAACGACAGCGCCATTGACGGCGGCGGCAACTCCGAGCTTGCTGCCGTCAGCGGCCACCGAGTTGGCGTCCAGTTCCTTGCCGATTTGCGTGCTGATGAATTCGCGAAGGGTGGTTCCTTCGTCCAGGTTCAGTTGCCGTGAATTGAAATTGATGCCGATGCTTGTCATGGTTGCTGCTCCGTTCGGTGAGCGGTCTAGGTTGCGTTGGCAAAGCGGTGGGGATCCACAGCCTGGTGCAAGGGGTGGGATTGGTGGCCGTGGGCGAGATCCGCAGTGAGCGTTGCGCCCAGCGGAGCCAGCAGCACGCCGTGCCGGGAGTACCCGGTGCAGAGCAGCAGCCCTGGATCAAGGCGTCCCAGCAGCGGCCGGTCATCTGGCGTGGCGGGACGTGCCCGGGCCGTTGCTTCGTTCAGCGTGCAGTCGCTGATGCCGGGGACAAGCTTTCTCGCGTTGTCCAACAGCAGGTGCATCGCGCCAATGTTCACCGCTTGTTGCCGGTCTTCACGGACGCTGGCGCCAAGGACGAGGCTACCGTCCCTTCTCGGCACCAGATACACCTGTTTCCGGTGCACGATGCCGCGGATGGTGCGGGTGATGAGCGGCGGGCCTGCTGGTCCCTGGATCCGGAGGATGTCCCCGTAGACCGGGCGCAGCGGAAGTTCGTTCAAGCCATCGAGGGTGCCAAGACCGGTGGCCACGATGGTCTGCTCCGCTTCGAGGATTCGGCCCGATGCGGTCCGCACAGCGGTGGTCCGCTTCCCGTCGGTCACCAGTGCCTGCGCCCGTTCCTCGACCAGGTGCGGACGCAGATGCTCCAACAGGATCTTGACGATGGATCGAGGGTCGACCTGGTGGTCATCTTGGCACAGGACCGCGCCAGCAATATTGGCGGCCAAGGCTGGTTCGAGCTTGCGGGCTTGGCTGGGCAGCAGCTTTTGCGCTGACAGGCCGAGGGATATCTGCAGTTCGGCCAGCTCGTGCAGGGCTTCGCGGTCCGCAGGCTCTGCGGCGACAACGAGCGTGGAGTTCTGCAAGTAGTCCGGGCGTTGCCCGGTGGCCGATGCGATGCGCTCGATGAACTGCGGATAGGCGGCATTCGAGGCGGCAAGCAGCTGGTGCAACGGGCCATTGCCCCGGACCGTTTCAGCTGCCGGGGCCAGCATTCCTGCTGCCGCGTAGCTTGCACCTTGGCCGGGTGCCGGATCGATGAGGGTGACGGTGTGTGCGCGTGATTCCAGCTCGAACGCGACGGCCAGGCCGATTATCCCGGCGCCAACAATGTTGACATGCACAAGGGCACGCTTCCTTCCTACGGCGGCATGACCCGCATCAGGTGTAGCGGTCGGCTCGGTGCCCTCTCAGCCTGGTCGATTCAGGCTCCCGCGGATTACAGCGATTATAAGCATGATGCAGCTCATAAAGTCGAACTTCATTGAACGCAGTTCCGTCATCTTCTGTGATGTACTTGCTGACATGGCATTCCATGACTTCCCTATCGTGCTTCCCCAAGGTTCTGCGCTATCCAGCACCATCATCTCGTTGGAGCAAGAACTCTTGGAATCCAGCCAACGCCATAGCCAGGAGCAATTGCAGCGGCGCTTGCATCCTCGGTTCGCCGAGGTGGGAGCCAGCGGGCGAGTCTATGATCGCGAGGCCATCATTGCCCAGCTGGCCCGGGAGCCGGCACGGGATGCCGGGGCGTTGAAAGTCGAAAGCCCGGTGGCTCTCCAGCTTTCAGACCAGCTGGTGCTGCTGCGCTGGAAGCTGCTCGCCGGTTCCCCCAGCGAACGCAGTTCACTGTGGATCCATGAGCAGGGCCGCTGGCAGCTGCTCTTCCACCAGGGCACGGCCGCCGCTCATCCGCAGCCATCTGCAGGACCGAAGGAAACCGTGCATGCCGACGGTGAATTCACGGTGCGCCGGCTGCGCCTTTCGGATGCCGAAGCGGTCTTCGAGGCATTCTCCTCGAACCCCGACATGTTGCGCCAAGGCGACGCCGATTCCCCGCAAAAGGCTGAGTCGTATGTGCGCGCACTGCTGGAGGCCGGGGAACGCCAGCAGGCGATGGCCGTCGCATATCGGGATCGGCTGGTGGGACTGGTGTGCGGTACGGTCGACCCGGCCAATCGGAACGCGTGGATTTGGTATTGGATGAACCAGAATTACCGGGGCCGGTCGCTGGCCACCCGCGCCGTGGCAACCTTGGTGGATTACCTGTTCGACGAGCTGGGACTGTACCGCTTGGAGCTGGGCTTGCGGGCAAATAATCCCGGGTCGAAGCATGTGGCAGAAAGCAACGGCTTCCTGCACGAAGGTGTCGAGCGGGGCAAATTCCTGGTTGCCGGAGAACGCATCGATGTGCACACCTACGCGCGGTTGCGTACCGATGGCGGCTCTGCGGTCATGCCCTTGCCGTGGGGCACGCAGCAGTAGCTTGGCGGGCATCAAAAAAGTCGCGG
>NZ_JBLVOC010000005.1:363759-371008 GCF_053543575.1 Glutamicibacter sp. AGC84 | reverse complement strand
CCCCCCACTTCTTATCTGTCCCTCAGGTTTTGTGATGCGTGGTTAGATGCCTGGGTTCGATGCCGGTGGCGTCGAGTCCGGGCCATTGGTGGCCTGTTGGGCCTCCATCTTTTTCAGCGTGCGGGCCGCAGCATCACGACCGCCGAGGCCAAAGGCCAGAGCCGCTGCCAATGCTGCGCCAATGACGATTGCGCCGAAGGCCATGTTGATGATCGAATCGGCGATACCCATGTACTTCAGGCCCATCGCCACGAACAGCGCAATTGCCGTGTAGCGGATGATCTTCGAAGCAGTAGTGTCACCCAAGAAGCGGCCAATCACATTGGCGATGACGAAACCTGCGGCGATAATTGCTGCGCCGAAGAGGATCTTGCCGCCCAAGGCCAGGATCTCATTGAGGATATTGGTGATCGCTGGGAAGTTCAGCATCTGGGCCGCCATCACACCGAAGAACAGCACGATAGCAATCTTGACGATGCCAGCGATGATTCCCGAAGCGCTCTTGCCCTCGGGAACTACGCCCCACTGGGCAACAACAGTGTCGGTACCCACGCCGTGGAGGGTGGATTCAAGTAGCTGCCCGACGAACTTGGCAATCAGGATACCCACGGCCAAGAGCGCCAAGGCCATGATGACCTGCGGGATTGCGGTGAAGACCAGCTGCAGCATCTGCTGGGCAGGTACCGAAATTGCCGCGATGCCCAGAACCTGCAGGGCTGATATTGCGACGACTAGCAGGATCAAGGCGAAGACGATGTTGGCAATGATGTCAACGATCTTCGCTTGGGATTCGCGAGACTGAACTTCATCTACTGGTTCGTTGCCTGGGGTGACCTTGCGGACCAGTCCGCTAAAATCGACAGTTCCCAAACCGGTCCTCAGCAGCTGGCGAACGATATTCGCGATGACGTAGCCAATGAAGAAGATGAAGCCCGCACCGATGAGGTTGGGGATGAAGGCCATGACGCCGCCGAGCATGCCCTGCACCGGCGATAGCACTTCGGATAGAGCGAAGACCTGCAGGATTGCCACGAGGCCGAAGAGCCAGACAATCAACCCCGCGACCTTGCCCAGGGATTGGCCTATTTGTTCTCCGTCATTGCCCTGCTTTTGCAGGAACTTCACCCTGTTCACCAGTTTGGCGGCAGCCCAACGAATTATGCGTGCAACTAGCCACGTAATGATGAGGATGATTAGCGCGATGCCAACCTTTTGTAGCATCGACGCCCAGTCGATATTGCCTAAAACGTTCTCAGACTGCATTGCTGCTCCTTCAACGTAGGGACAGTCCGACCCTACGATGAAGGTTCTCCGCTGACTAGGGCAAAGACCCATGCTCCCAGCTTGAATCATTGGACTTTCACAGCTCGAATTGCGAAAAGCTGACTATATCCCGATGTATTCAACGAATTCCGAACAATAAGACCTTGCCGACAACTGATCCACGCAATGTTAGAAAGTTCGCGGTTGCGTCCAAACCCGTGAATTGCCATGGAAGCTATTGCGGATTCAGCCATTGACCTTTATTCATCCGGGAATTGCCGGAAGTCCCGCTACCTAGTTGATGACTTCGCTCCGCACGGAAGCGCCCAGTTCAACGGTGCGGGAGACGGTGCAGTATTTGTCATGCGAAAGCTTGACGATGCGCTCCACCATGCTGGCTGCCTTGCGGCCTTCCTCGGTATCGGGGAACTTCAAATCGAAACCAAGATGGATGTCCTCCATCCGGCTCGCCGAGTTCTCAGAGACCTTGTAGCCGCCCGCTTTGACTTCGAATTTCTCAGGCTCGCTTCTCCTGGTGGTCGCCACATCAACATCAATTGCGGAACATCCTGCGATGGCAGCAAGCAGCAACTCCACCGGGGTTAGCAATCCTTCGCCCTGGCCGAATTCTAGGCTGGCTCCCGATTCGAGGCTAGTGGCCCTGTACTTGCGTGCCTCGACGCGTTCGATGCTGACTTCACGGATCTCACGGCTATTTTCACTCATGAAACTATCGTGCCACGATCCAGGCTGAAGACTACACGTGGCGCAATACGACTCGTTGCGGCGACGATGCAGATTCCCCGGGCACAGGCACGAATCCGCAGTCGCCAAAGAACGCAATGGCAGGCTGGCGCTGGCAATCGAGATGAACGCTGATCCCGGGAATGCTGGCGATGATTTCATCCAGCAGGATGCGGCCCACACCCTTCTGGCGATCAGTGTGCCTCACCCAGAGCAGTTCGATGCGTGTACTGCTCCATGCCGCAAAGCCAACAATGCGTCGACCATGCTGGGCAATCCTGACTGAGACCGATTGGCTATAGACAGCTTCCAGGGCGACGGCCACCGCATCAATATCAGCAGCCGAGAGGAAGTCTCCCCGGCGTTCCACCGAACTGCGCCAAATGTCGAGCAGGTCAGGCACTTCATCCACGCTCGACAGCTCGCGCAGCAGGAGAGTCTCTTCCATGCCATATTCCTTCATGCTCAAGCGAATCCGTACTTGCTGATTCGAAATGTAGCCGGGTGCCAGCGATTCCTCAAGTTTTTATGGATCGTTGCGGCACACCAGCATGCGGTTTTTCCCCGGCTCAAGCCGGCTCGTTCATGCGGCCCGTGCGGTGGGCCCAGTCCCGCAATTCGGCCGCGGCCTGCTCGGGCTGCTCAAGGTGCACGTTATGCCCTGCAGAATCAAGCACGCGGATCCTCATCGAGGGGTACCGGCGCGATAGCTGCTCGGGATCCCGGTATCCGGTGATGTGGTCTTGTTTCCCGCACAGGATGGTTACCGGAATATCCAGCTGGCGTTTACGCTCCACGGGCAGAGGATCCAGGAAGTAGCGCTTGGATAGCTTGGCCATGGAGCGCAAGTTCGCGCAGTCCAGCCCGGGCAGCACCCACTGCGCGAAGCTCTGCCACGCCTGCTGCGATTGCACCACGGCAATATCGGAGAATTGCTGTGCTTGGCGGGGATCTATCCGGGCCAGCAGCCCGGGATCCTCTACGACTACCTGCGCTTCGGGCACAGTGCGCCGCGAGGCATCGGGAAAGACCACTGGGGCCAGGAGGAATAGTCCTTGGGCCTGGCCGGGAAACCTGTCGGCCATCTCCTGGCAGAGCAAGGCGCCAAGAGAGTTGCCCAGCAGTGCGAACGGCCCCTCTCCCGCGGTTTGCCTGATCAGTTCCTCCAACCAGTTTGCAAGTTCTGGCAGTCCCCCGGGGTTCCCTAGCGGTGGACAGGTTCCGAAGCCGGGCAAGTCGACGTAGTGCAAGTCGAAGATCTGCGCGTTGGCCAGCTCTGCTTCCAGCGGCTTGAGGATACGGTGGTCTACCCCGTTGCCATGCACCATGAACAACGGGATCCTGCTCTTTGGGGCTACTCGCA
Organism: Glutamicibacter sp. AGC84; assembly: GCF_053543575.1. NCBI lineage: Bacteria > Bacillati > Actinomycetota > Actinomycetes > Micrococcales > Micrococcaceae > Glutamicibacter > Glutamicibacter sp. AGC84. Next base: position 367,638 of record NZ_JBLVOC010000005.1, on the reverse strand, counting down.
TTTCACCGTGCTCTTCTCCTGTGCCTCGCGCTGGCTCGCAGCGTAGCTGATCATCCATTGGCCAGCTACGTAGGTGAGCATAATCCAGAATCCCATTCCGGGGACATCGATATCCGCAAATGAGCGCAGCGCGATCAAGGAATCGGAGAGGAAGAATATTGCGCCGCCGAAGCCTGCGATCGGACCCAGCCCGGTACTGAGGATGGCCATCATCATCAATGCCGAGCCATAGATGATCACCGGGGCGAGCAGCACTCCCGCACCGGGTGAGCAGAGGACCAGCAGCAGGGCAAATGCGGCAAGATAAGGAAGCGGCATCCTCCAATGGCGCAGTATCGAAGATTTCCAGTATCTTGCCAGAGCGGCGATGTAGAAGAACTGCGCAACCAGGAATGCGCTAACCATGGCCAGGAATGCAGAATCGCCGTCCATGAACCGGGGCAAGGTGTCACCGACCCAGGAGAAGAAAAGGGCTATGAGCACCAGCCGGATCAGTGTGCCACGCGGCGAGGTGGTGAGGGCGAGAACCGTTCCTGCCAACAGCGGCATCAGCAGGATCTGCGTGGCGTCCGCCAGCAGCCCCGAAGGCCAGAACAGTTGTGCCAGCAAATGGGTGGCAGTTGCGAGCAGGAGCGCCAGAGCCGCGATCCCGCGGCGTGACTGCCCCGGGATCACCGCAACGGTGTGCTCATTGCCTAGGTGTGGTTGCACTTTCTTCCTTGGGTAGTGCCGATAATTGCGTTTAACGGCCTCGGGGCGTTGCCGGATCCGTCACCGGTTGGAAGCCGACGGGGCCAGGACGCAGAATTCATTGCCCGAGCGGTCCTGGAATACCCGCCATGGCAGCGTACCCCACGGACGGTCCAGTTCCTTGCCGCCCAATGCGCAGATGATTCCCAACGCGTCCTCCATGCTCTCGGCCTGTTCGAGACGCAGGTCCAGATGGATCGCATTCTTCCCCGCAGTCTTGGGTGAAGCTTCCCGGACAAGGACCAGCCGCGGGCCCGCGCCTGATGGATGAGCCAGAACCGCTGGAGACCGCACAACGATGTCCCATCCCAGCAGCTGCTTCCAGAATTCTGCATCTCCGGCCGGGTCAACGCAGGCCAGTTGCAGGGCTTCAAGCACCAAGCCGCTTGCGTCCTGGTCGTGGGCACGGAGCAGAAATTCGTTGCCTGCGGCATCGAGCCTGGACTCCATGGCATCCCGGTGCCGATCGCCAAGGCGTTCGCTGAAATGGGTGCCGGATCCGAGGATCAGGTGCACGCGCTGTTGAGCACGGTCCGGGTTCCGGACAGCGGGGAAGCACAAATCCAGGTATCTCGGTCCGGCCAGCTGCAGCCGGGTTTCATAGCCGTCGGCGTTATCGGTCAGCATCTGGCATTTGAGCAGGGTCTCCCAGAATTCCCCTTGCTGTTTCGGGCTCTCGGCATCGAAGACGATATTTTCCCAGTACATGCTTCCAGCCTACCGCTGGGGTGATGCCGGTCACTTCGCGCATTCGTTGAACCGGCCAATAATATCCGCATATGGAAATTGATTATCGTTGACTTAGGCAATGGAAACAGGAATTCTTTTCGCAGGATTTCCGCTAGAATTAGTTGCAATGACATTTTCTAATAGTATGATGGCATGCCTGAATTTGAACAAGTCGTTTATTTTAGTGGCATTAAATCCAATTCCAAGATCCTCCTGGCGGAAATTGGGGCATTTTCCGCCGGTATTATGTTGCCATGAGCAACACGGATTTTCCCCACCTGATGTCAGAAGGCCGGATCGGGCCTATGAGCACCGCCAACCGCATTGTCCTTCCCGCGATGGACATGAACGTTTCCGAAGGCGGTGAAATCGAGCAGTCGGAAATCGACCACTATGTCGCGCGTGCCGCCGGCGGAGCCGGAGTTGTCATCACCGGCGCATGCGCTATCGCCTTCCCTTACGGAGCGGCCTCGATGAAGGAACCGGGACTGTCAGACGACAAGTACATCCCGGGCATCAAGGCACTAGCCGACGCCATCCACGCTGCAGGCTCCAAGCTGTGCATCCAGTCCACCCACCATGGCAAGGTAGCGCGCGTAGACACCGCCAACGGACGTCCAGTCATGGCGCCGAACAAGCCGGACTACAGCTACTCCATGAGCGCGCTGGCCGATTGCACCCCCGAGGAACTCGCGAAGATGGGTGCTGCCACCAAGGGCAAGCAAGCCAGCTACCACGAGATGGCCCAAGAGGACATCGACTGGCTGATCGCCGCATGGGCCGACGCGGCAGAACGCGTAGCCAAGGGCGGAGCAGACGCCATCGAGATCCATGCGGCGCACGGATACATCCTTGGCGTCTTCCTTAACCAGCGCGATAATCTGCGCACCGACCAGTACGGCGGCTCGCTGGAGAACCGTGCCCGCCTGGCCTGCCAGGTCATCGCCGCCGTCAAGGAACGCGTGGGAGATTCCTTGGCGATCCTGGTGCGCGTAGCCGGAGAGGAATACGGCCAGGAAGGCGCGTTGAGCCTTGCCGAATCCATCGAGGCGTCCAAGATGTTCGAAGCCGCAGGCGCTGACGGCATCCACGTGACCGGTTGGGGACGCAACCCCTTCGACAACTTCACCGACGGGCCGCTGCCGAACAAGGTCGGGGCCTACCTGGAGAATGCCGCAGAGATCACAGAAGCATGTTTCCATTCCGGTGATCGCCGTGGGCCGCATGCTCCCGGACATTTCCGAGAAGGCGATCGCCCAGAACAAGGTGGACTTCGCTGCCATGGGACGCCAGCTGCTGGCCGACCCGGAGCTTCCCAACAAGCTGCGCGACGGAAAGCTTGACCAGGTGCGCCCATGCATCAATTGCTACCTGTGCGTGGCGGAGAACTTCTTCGATGACACCCCGTTCTGCGCAGTGAACCCGGCACTGGGTAACGAGAAGCTGCTGCCGTTGAAGCCGGCAAGCGCCTCGAAGCATGTGGTTGTCGTTGGCGCGGGCCCTGCGGGCATGGAGAGCGCACGCGTGCTCACCGAGCGCGGGCACCGGGTGACCATCGTCGACAAGGCCGACCGCTTGGGCGGAACCATGTGGTTCTCCACCATGACCACCCCGGATAACGAGCGCCTGCTGCGCTGGTTGAAATCCGAGCTCAAGCGCCTGCGGGTTGCGGTGAAGCTCAATACCCCAGCCACCGCGGAAACCATCCGCGGGCTGAACCCCGACCACGTCATTGTCGCTACCGGCGCCGTGCGCCCGAAGCCGGACATGCCAGGCGGCGACCTGCCCAACGTGCAGACCGGCGACACCCTGCGCGCCATGATGCTGTGTACCGCTACAGCCGAGGAAGCCGGACTGGTGCTGAGCACCATGGGCAAGCTCGGACGGCTCTCGGGCTTGACCAAGTCCCCGGAATTCGTCCGCCAGTTCACCAAGTTCTGGCTGCCGATGGGCAAGGACGTTGTAGTCATCGGCGGCTCGCTGGTGGGACTGGAACTGGCCGAGTTCCTGGCCGAGCGCGGCCGCAACGTCACTCTGGTCCATGAGAGCCAGCAGCTGGGCTTGCCGCCGGCCATGCCGCGCCGCTGGACCGCCGTCAAGGAGAATCTCGCGCATGGCGTCAAGATCCACCGCAATGTCTCGGTCACCCGCATCACCGAGAAGACCGTGGAATGGACCGAAGGCGAAGAGCAGTTCAGCGCCCCGGCCGACATGGTCATCTACGCCGATGGCACCACCAGTGCCGCGCCGGTAGCCGATCAGCTGCGCGGTGCCGGATTCAGCGTCGATGTCATCGGCGATGCCAGTGCGGTCAACTACATCCACGGTGCCGTGCATTCGGCGTGGAAGGCCACCGCCGACCTGTAGTCCGATGCAACTTGCACGCCCATAGGCAGCGGG
>NZ_JBLVOC010000005.1:310819-363712 GCF_053543575.1 Glutamicibacter sp. AGC84 | reverse complement strand
CCCCCCCCTGCCGCGAACCCTTGTCCCATGGCAGGCCCAGTGCTTGAATGGGCCAATGGGCCTTAGAATGCTTACCCCCGCCGCGGCGCGGGTTGCCGACCTCGTCGATGAGCTCGCCAGCTGGCAACGCGATGGCCTGCCCCTGCAGCTGCATCCCGGGGATGTGGGCTGGTACGCAATGCGGGGTCTGGAAATCACGGCGCAAAGCCTGCGGGTCTGGGCGGATCGCGAATCGATTTATGCCATTGGCCTGCTCGATGGCCCGGATCTCATGCGAATGGCCCTGCATCCGGACTACGTCGGCATCCAGCCGCTGGCCGAGCAGATCCACACCGACCTCCTCTCGCCGCAACAGCGGATCTTCCCTTCCTCATCCGCCAGCATCGAAGCCCGCGGCGCGACGGCCTTGGGCCAGGTCCTGCAGGCCAACGGGTGGGTTCCGGGCGAAGCATGGACTCCCTTGCGCCGTTCGCTGGACACTCCGGTGCATCTGCCGGAGCTTACCTTTCGGCGGGTCGATTCCGCCCAAGCCAGCCAATGGATGGAAGTCCACCTCAATGCCTTTCGCGGCGCCGATTTCTCAGCAGAAGACTTGGCGCGTGCGGTGCAGCGCTGGCATACCATGGCCAGTACTCCCATCTATGCCCACGGGCAATGCCTGACCGCCTATGACAGCGACATGAACCCGCTGGCTGTCGCAGCGGTCTGGTCTGCTGGTCCCGGACGGCCAGGGCTGCTGGAGCCCATCGCGGTGCATCCGGCATCCCGCGGCCAGGGGTACGGCACGGCGATCAGCCTGGCGGCCGCTGCAGAACTGCGATCCATGGGAGCATCCAGCGCCTTGGTATGCACTGCCAGCGACAACACTGCCGCCGTTGCCACCTATCTCGCCGCCGAATTCATTGCCGATAACGAATCCTGCGACTGGCATCGCGGGAAGAACGAGGAATCATGAAAGTCTCCGAGCTCCTGTCAGACTTGGCCCAGCGGACAATTGACGCGGCACGCGCGCTTCCGCAGCTGGGCAATGAACAGCTCAACGCGCACCCGGGCAACCACCCCAACTCCATTGCATGGCTTCTCTGGCATTCAGGGCGCGAAGCAGATATCCAGCTCTCGGCGCTGAGCGGTCAGCCTGAACTCTGGGAGCAGTTCCGGGACCGCTTCAATTTGGGCGAGCTCGGCGATTCGATGGGCTTCGGGCACAGCGCCGAGCAGGCTCGCTCGATCATCGTCAACGACCAGCAGCTGCTCCTGGACTATTTGGAGGCGTGCTTTTCCGCGCTCGGCGGCTACGCCTCAAGACTGCGCGAGGACGAACTCGACGAAATCATTGATCGAAGCTGGGACCCGGCGGTTACCCGTGGGGTGCGCTTGGTATCGATCATTGACGACGCATCGGTCCATGTCGGGCAGGCTGCCTATGCCGCTGGCGCCTTGGGCTAGGCTGCAGGCAGGCTTTTGGCCCTCTTGGCGATCCACCAGAAGATCACCAGCTGGAGCACCAGTACGATAGCCGAGATGCCGGCATCGCCCCATCCCATCGAATACCCAGCCTGCAAGGTCCCGATTCCACTGGCTACTGGGTAGAATAGCGGCCACAACACCGCGAGGTTGCGCATCATGGCAAAGGCAATCGCGAACAAGATCGCGAAAACACCGAATCCTGCTGCAGCTGCCACCGGAACCGAACCGAGGTGCTGAACCATGAAGCCGAGGCCAGTCAGCGCAATAGCTGGCAACCATCCGAAAGCGCGTTCCCACCGCAGATACAACCATCCAAAGACAAAGAACGGTTCCCACAAGACCAAGAAGTTCGCCGCCAGATGGCTTGCGATATCGGCGCCACTGGCGTTGGCCAAGGTGACCAGCTGGTAGGCGGACCCGGCACCCAGCACCAGGGAAATAGCGAGGGATGCCAGCAGGAGTTTTCTCGTGATCCCCACCCCTGCAAGAGTCTCTCGGCGCCGGTGCAGCACCGTCCAGAGAGGGACAAAGGTTCCGAAGACCAAAATGCCGAGCCAGAGAAAAAGGCTATCAATCGCGGTCCCCGCGTAGTAGCACAGGGAAAACGCCAGCAACGTGGCCAAGGCAATGAGCGTATCGGCTTCAGGTCGCCACGCGAATGCACTCCGACGGTGATCCATGGCTGTTTCAGATCGAGCAGAAAAAGCATTCATGTTGACGTGCCTCGGTGCCGTGGGTGGTTTAGCTGGCTCCGTCCGAGAATAGCAGTTCCTCAACCGTCCGATCATAAAAAGCATGAACAGATAAGGAATTGAAACAAAATACTACTTGCGAATATTGCAACTAGTTGCAAAGATTGAGGCATGAGCCAAGATTCCAGTTCATCCACCCCGCTATCGCCCGGCAAGGCGCAGCAACTGCTGGGCTCGGTCCCCCACCGCCCCCGCCGCGAACTCAAGGCCGTCGATCACGCGATAGCGATCTTGGTTGTTGCCGCATCATTGGCGGCAGGACTACTGGCACTGTCCGGATACGGTTGGATCTCCATAGCGCCAGCAATTATTGCCTTTTTGTCAGCGAATCACTGGTTCGCTGCGCGGCAGCGCCGCATCAATGAACCGCGTTATCCCGGTGCCCGCACGATCCTGGCCATTTTTGCCACCTGGTTGCTCCTGCCTATTTGGCGAAGCATCGTCCATCATGAAACCGCACCTTGGCCTGAAGCGCTGCTGCTGGGAGGCTTCGCACCGATGCTGTGGCTTGGCTACTATCTCTTCCTGTTAATTCGGCGCTGAGCTCCATGAATTACCAAGAACTTGATCCCTTGCTTCTGGCGCCCAAAAGATTCGTTACGCTGGCGCATCTGAGCCAAGTAGAACAGGCGGATTTCGCTGGACTCCAAGCAGCCACGGGGCTGTCCACCGCCGACCTTTCAAAGATCCTCAAGGATCTGGAAAATCGTGAACTAATCCACCTGTCAAAGGAACGCAAAGACCGCTACGGCATCACCCTCGTGTGCCTGTCGGAGAGTGGCCAGCGCACCTTCAAGAAACTGATGAAAACTCTCAACCGTATTGCGGGAGAATAGTGCGGGGCACCTGATGCCTTCACGCTTCAAGGAAAGAACTCATGAAACTCGTTATTATCGGTGGCAACAGCGGAACCGGCGCTGCGCTGGCTGAACTCGCTCGCCAGGCATCCCATGAAGTTACCGTCGTCTCGCGAAGCGGTTCCCGCACCGCGCATGGGCAAATAAATCAGCTCAACGGCGATGCCTCTGATCCTGAATTCGCGGTGCAGGCGATTGCCGGCGCCGACGCCGTAGCTATCACCGTGGGTGGCAGCAAGGGAAAGAAAAATGCCCGCACCAGCGTGACACGCAGTGTTATCCACGCGATGCAGGCGAACGGTCCCCAGCGCCTGCTGATCCAGTCTTCCCTGGGCGCCGGAAACTCCGGTTCGCAACTTCCCGGCGTCATCGGTCTCATCTCCAAAATGCTATTGGCCAAGCCTTTGGCCGACCACACCGAGCAGGAAAAGCTAGTGGAAGATTCTGGCTTGGATTGGAGCATTGTGCGCCCCACCGGATTGGGCAGCAAGCCTGCCCTCGGCAAGTGGACCGCACTGCAAGTTGGTGAACCAGGCCGGCTGGGTGGAAACATTACGCGTGATGATCTTGCCGCGTTCATGCTCGAAACACTTCAAAGCAACCAGAGCATCAGCAAGGCCTACGGCATCAGCAATTAGTTCGGCTGCGGAAAGCCAGGGGCCCTTGACACCCGTTTGGTGCGGGCCAGTCCCGGCAATGCCGGAGCCTGCCGCCAAGGCGAAATGCCCTGGCGGCAGATTTTCCAACTATTCACAGAACACAAATGTCCTATGAGGTGCCGGGCTGTGCCCGGGTTGCCGTTCCTTGATGCAACCCGCGTGCGGCCGTCGCCCGCCTGGCGCGCACTGCCTTATCCGGGGAAGGCTTAGAGCCAAGCTCCGAGCTGCTTGCCGGACATCTCCGCCAACCACATTTGCCACAGCGGTCCGAAGCTCACGCGACGAACCCCTAGCTCACGCAAGGCTGCGAGGTCACCGGCGGGGTGCGCGTTGACTGGGTGGGCCGTCACGTTCACCGGAATGCTGACTGCTCGCACGACCTGCGCAACCTGATCGGCATTGGCCAGGGCCACCGGATACACGCTACGCGCACCAGCCTGCTCCATCAGCTTGATGCGCTCGATTGCCTCGCCCAGCGGGTCTGCGAACTTATCGGCCAGCTTCACTGCATCGGTGCGTCCGTTGATCACGAATTCGATGCCTGCTGCATCTGCTGCTTGGCGGACGCCGTTAATGTAGTCCGCATGCTCCTGGCGTTCACGGACACGGCCGCCTTCACGGTGGAGAACATCTTCGATATTCACGCCGACAGCGCCCGCTGCCGCAACGCGTTCGAAGAGTTCCTTCGGATCCAGGCCGTAGCCGGATTCAACGTCAGCGCTGACCGGCACATCGACACTGCTGGTGATTCGCTGAACCGCGGCCAGATAGTCTGCGAAGTCCATCTTCTCGCCATCTTCACTGCCCAAGGCATCGGCGACGGGGTGGCTTCCGACAGTCAGCGAGGCGAAGCCAGCGGATGCCGCGATGTTGGCGCTGAATGCATCCCACACGGTTGGCATGACCAGCAGTTCACCTGAGGCGTGCTGCTTGGCGAGGTTCTGGGCGAGAGCTGAAATTTCAGTCAAGGATATCTCCTAGAGTCGTGACGGAATCTACCCAGTCTACGGCTCGGAGTCCACGATGGAAACAACTGGAAGATGAACTCCCAGGATTCGGCATGAGCGCTGGAACCAGGCATCATTTCAATCCTATTGCTACTTGCCAGGTAGCGGTTTAACCATGATCAAGCAGGGCGTCCCAGCTCCCCAGAGGCTAGTTTCCTCCAGGGGAAGGAAGCCCTGCTTTTCATAGAATCGCCGAGTTTTCGCGTAGCCGGCATCCGGGTGCGAAGGACCCAGGGTCTTGACCTGCAAGAGCTGCACTCCGCCGGCGAGCGCCTCGGCTTCAATGGCTGCGCACAAAGCCGAACCGATTCCACCGCCGTGGTATCCACGGTCGACCACCATCAGATGGATCTCAACGGAGTGGTGGTAGTGCCGTTCTGCCAAGAGCACACCGAGCACTGCGCCTTGGGCATTGCGAACGGTCCAGGTTTCCTTGGTCCGCGCGGACTGGATGTACTCTGCGTTTGATTCAGGTTGGCCAAACCATTCAGGAACGGTGGCAAGCAACCGCGCAACGTCGCCTGGCACGGGATGGTCCCTGGTTGCTGCAAAGCTGGATTGTTCCACGATGGCTCCTGACCGGATAGTACTTGCGCTAGCTAGATGGGGTCATGATTTCCAGACGATTCCCGAACCCGTCGCGGGCATGGAACCGCAGATATCCTTCAAAGGTTTCGCGCTCTGCCCAAGACAGTTCATAGCCCATGGAATCGATACGGCCAGCGAGGGTTTCCCACTCCTCTACCGAGTCGCAGACCATTCCAGGATGCGCTTTCTTGGCTGGAATGAATGCATCGTCTATGCCCAGATGGATTTCCGCCACAACGGCATCTGCTTTGAAAGCGCGGAACCAGCAACCTCCCCTGCCGGCAAGGGAAGGCGGCTTGGGGACTTCGATTAGCCCCAGGGCTTCACCGTAGAACCGGCGGGCTTCAGCTTCCTGGCCGCGTGGCATCGGCAACTGAACGTGATGGAGTCTCATCTGGTCCCTCTTCGTCGCTGTTGCTGCCAATATACCTGCAAGGAGACTGCCCAGGGCTAGGTTCGGCCAATATTGAAGATCAGGGTTTCAGCCCGTGCGGCGTCGCTGTCTGGATCTTCAACCCGGCGTCCTTCCAGCTTGAATCCGGTCTTTTCAAGGACTCGGATGGAAGCTGCGTTTCTCGCATCGCAGGTTGCACTGATCCGTTCCAAACCAAGATCCTCGAATCCCCGACGGAGCAGGAGTCCAGCAGTTTCGGTGGCGTATCCGTTTCCCCAGTATTCTCGATTCAGGGTGTAGCCGATCTCCCCTGCCTTGGCTTTCCGGTCGGTGACCCACACCGAAGCCGAACCGATGAGAACATCACCGAGCATGACCGCCTGCAAGACCCTATGCGGTTGCCCGAGCAGTGCATCGGCGAGAAATTCCCGGGTGTCGGCCAGTTGGTTGGGTCCCCATGTCGAGTAGTGGCACACCACTGGGTCAGCGGCAAAGGCATGGATTGCAGGCAAGTCCTGCGGTTGAAAATCAGCCAAGCGTATTCCGTGCCCAGCGGCACTCCTGCCGCTGGCTGCCTGAGCGTCGCACATTATTTCTCCTTTGCAGGGCAACGCCAGTCTATGTGTTGGGGCGCACCCTATCGGGCTGGCGGGGTTCAAGTCCAAGCATGTTGCGCAGCTGTTAAGCGGTGTTGAGATTCGTTGCGTTTTTTGGAATCGTGGCACCCACATGCCCTGAACTTGGTATGTCCTCAACCGGAAGGAGAGCCTCGTGCTCGCACTGACCGACCAAGCAGCATCGATCGTGACCGCGATCGTCACCAACCAGGCCGAGGAAGAAACCGCTGGTCTGCGCATCATGCAGGCAGACAGCACCCACCCGGAAGATGCCGCTTTCGGCCTGCAGATTGTCCCCGCTCCCGAAAGCACCGACGGCGTCGTGGCTTCCGAAGGCAGCCCAGTCTACGTGGATGAAGCGATTGCCGACGCTTTGGAGGGCAAAGTACTCGACGCGGCGGTGGATGAGCAGGGTGGCGTAAGCTTCCAGCTCCTTGAGCAGGGCTAATTCTGCACCCTGCCCTTTAGCTTTGGCTGCGGGGGTCGTCCTTCGGGACGGCCCCCGCAGTTCGTTAACAATCTCCCTGCACCAGTACGCTGGACGGATCATATTTGCAGGCCAGATGCCCCGCACCCTTGTATATTGCGACGCAGTGCGTCATCGTTCAACTAAGGGAAAGGGGAAAGCAGTGGAAACGCGCGCGGTACGCAAACATGAGTGGGCGACGATTCCGAACGCCATCACGATTATTCGCTTTCTCCTGGTGGTTCCCATCGTCGGCTATTTGCTGGCCGATACCGAACCGACACTGACAGCGGTTCTGCTTCTCGCCTTCGGCCTGAGCGACTGGGTTGACGGGTTTATTGCCCGCAAGTTCAATCAGGTTTCGCATCTGGGCGTCCTGCTGGATCCCATAGCTGATCGTTTGGGCATCGTGGCTATCGCGATCGCCCTGGTGGCCAATGGGGCGATCCCCTTATGGGTTGGCGTGGCCATTTTCATCACCGACCTGATCCTGCTGTGCACCTATTTCTTCTTGCGCCTGGGCTCCCCGCCGGCTTCCACGTGGCCGGGAAAGATCCGCACCGCCATCATGATGCTGGGGCTGGCCTGCGTGGCGTGTGGCAGGATCCCCGATTTTTCGGTGCTGGCAACACCGGGCGTAGCCATTTTGACTGCCGGTACGGTACTGCATTTATTTGTCGGGTTCGGCTATCTGCGCATCATGCGTGCTTCTGCCAAAGAGCAAGCTGCATCGGCCAGCTAGTCGCGGTTTTCCTGCTGCATTGCTCCGGCCAGGAGCGTCAGTTCGGGTATTCGCGGCTTCCACAAGGCTGCCCGGCAGGCAGTCAGTTCCCTGAGCTGCGTTGAGGCCAGCTCTTCAAGTGCCCGGATATAGTCGGGAACAATTTCGCGTGGCAGCCGCAACCCCATGGTCAGGTGCGGGGTCCACCGCGGTCCCCGCCCATCGGGATTCAGCGCGCTGATTTCCCGGGCTGCCATTTCCAAGGCATCCGTGGTTTCCAGCAGCCACGCAACCGTCTGCTTGCGCTTCGTGCCAAAGACAATAGTGCCCACCCGTTGGAAGCTCGCGGGGATGAGCGCAGGCAGTAATTCTGCCGCCCGCTGCGTCACGACCTCGCTCATGCTGGGCGAAAAGGTAATGGTGATATGCGGAGTCTGGTGTTGCGCGGGGAAGCCGCGCATCTCCAACTGGGCAAAGACCTCCTGTACTTGCTGCTCCTGCTCTGCTGGAAGGTGCAGCAAAATGTTGTCCGGGGACCTACTCATCAAGGTTCTCCTTCCTCATGCTGGTGATCGGGCGCGACCACGTGCGCGCCCATGACTGCTTGTCCCCCACCGCGTAGGTGCTGATTTCTCCGGTCGGCGCATAACCAAGGCTCTTCCAGAACGGTTCAACTTCAGCAGCATTGGCATCGACTATCGAAATCCGGCAGGCGGTGATCAACAGATGATCCTGGATCACATCGAGCACCGCTTCATGGATCTGCTTCCCCAGGCCCCGTCCGTGCCTGGCACCATCGACCATGAGCAATCCGATGTGGACCGTATCTGGTCTGGGCCAGCCGACGATCAGATCCGCGAATCCGGCCAGTTCTTCGCCTTCCCATAGGCCAAGATCAATTTTCTGCTCGGATTGCGCCTTCGGCGGCAGGGCGCTCAATGCCTGAATTGCGGCATCGGATGCAGGCCCGGCACCGGTGACACGTTGCGAATATCCCGGGTTGCTTTCCATCAGCCGTTGCAGGCAAGCTGAATGCTCGATGGAAAGCACGGTAACCGGCAACTTGGAAGGTTGCCTATCCATGAGCAGTCTCCCCGGCCACTTTCCTGATCGCTTCCGCTTCGAAGATCATCAGGGGTTGTTCTCCGTTGAAGCGGTTCTTCTGCCAGTCACCCCAAATTGCGCGAACTTTGAACCCTGCGGCAACTAGATCTGCACTGATCTGCTCGGCGCTGCGGAAAGCCAGGTCCAGCTTTTCGACCAGTACTTCCTGCGAGTGCTCAATCTTGGCATAGGATGTCAAGCGCACGAGTCCCGCACTGGTTTCTTCCGCATCGCTCCACTCGGTCAGCGGACCGAATTGCGTGTCCCGGGTTGCGGTTTCTTCGTCATTCCATTGCTCCCAGGCGCGAGTCGACGGGTTCCTGCTTTCAAAGGCCAGCACGGCCCCGGTCGCCGCGGCAGCGCGGAGTTGTTTCAGGGTTTGCGCCCACTGCGGATCCGGGATGTGCTGGGCTACGTTGCCGGTCATCACCATCAGGTCAAAGGGCCCGCCGTCGATTGCCGAAGCGTCGCCGTCAATCCATGTGACTCGCTCAGCGTTGGGCCGTTGTCTGGCGTAGTCCATCATTACCGGTGAGGGGTCAACTCCAACGACAGTTCTTTGCGCAATGGCAAGCGTAACCGTCAAAAGGCCGGTGCCGGAGCCGAGATCCAGAATCCGGTGCGCTTTGGTTTCAGCCGCTAAGGCACGGTAATAGTCATGATCCGGTCCGTCGGGATTATCCGTATCGTAGAGCGCAATGATTCGTGGATCGTAGTCAGCGAAGCTCACTTGGGCCTGTTCCGTTCTCAAAATTTCCGTCGAGGTGCAGTGTGCTCCATCAATTCTTGCATTGCCTAGGTGCAGCCCGCCCATTGGCAAGTACTTCCATCAGGCGTGTTCAATTCGCCGGACACCACGCCGAGTACTCGCGCCAACACCGAGGGCACCGCGCTCCTGCTTTGACCTTCCAGGACTCCAGCCTTGGCAAAGCGCGGAACCGAATTGGCTGCCTTCTATGCCCTGTCTCCACCTGGCAGCACCCGGAATCACGCCACGAGTTGACCGCGGCCTTGGGCACCGCAGGTCCAGCGGAGGCCGGATGAGTCCCGGCAATGGTTGCAGGCTTCCCGAAGCAAAAACGATCAGACGGTCTTGTGCCCGTGACTCGGCGACGTTTAGCAGGTCCGGGTTGGGGTCGCTGAACCTGGACTGGGCGCTAATCCGGTCGCAGGCAATTTCCCGGCTCGCTTCGCCCGCGCATCCGTTTTCCATTCTGGAGCATATTCTCCAGCCAAGCCGCGCCTATCGGTAGCGAATTTGGAGCTAGTGGCATTTTCCCAAGCCAAGCGTGGCAATTGTGACCTAGACAACCGTTGATGAATTGGGCATTGTTGGTTCAGCAGACGTTTCCTGTCAAAAACTTCCTGGAGGAGCCCATGCCCGAGGCCTACATCATCGATGCGCTGCGTACACCTGTCGGACGCCGGGGAAAGTCTCTGGCGCATATGCATCCGCTGGACCTCGCCGCCGCGCCGCTGGCCGAACTGGTGAACCGCAACAACATTGATTCCGAGCAATACGACGAGATCATCCTCGGCTGCATCGACCAGCTGGGACCCCAGGCCATGGACATCGCCCGCAACGCATGGTTGGCCGCCGGCCTTTCCGAACACGTCCCCGGGACAACGGTAGAACGCCAGTGCGGCTCCGGGCAGCAGGCGATCTCCTACGCGGCCCAAGCAGTCATGAGCGGAAGCAGCGACCTCGTGGTTGCCGGTGGCGTCCAGTCCATGTCGAGCATTCCCCTGTCCTATTCCAACTCCGCCGCCAAGGACTTCGGCTTCCCCGATCCCTACACCGGCTCCACGCTGTGGGCGTCCCGCTACGGCGAGCAGGAAATCTCGCAGTTCCGCGGCGCAGAGATGATGGCAGAACGCTGGAGCCTCACCCGCACCCAGCTAGAGGACTTCGCTGCGGCCTCCCATGAGCGGGCATTGAACGCCCAGGCGCAAGGATACTTCGACCGCGAGATCCTTGCTTTGGATTCCCTGGCTGCAGATGAGGGGCCACGCCCCGTGGACCGTGCCAAGATGCAGTCATTGGCACCGATTGCCGAAGGCGGCGCGCATACGGCAGCCACAGCATCGCAGATGTCTGACGGCGCCGCGATGCTGCTCATTGCTTCCGAGGCCGCGGTCAAACGCTATGGGCTGAAACCCCGCGCCCGCATCCACCACATCTCGGCCCGAGGCGATGACCCGGTCATGATGCTTTCGGCCCCGATCCGCGCCACCAAGCATGCCCTGGCACGCGCCGGGATGGGCATCGAAGACATGGACCGCATTGAAATCAATGAGGCCTTCGCCGCGGTAGTGCTTGCCTGGCAGCAGGAAACCGGCGCCGACATGTCCAAGGTCAACGTCAATGGCGGCGCCATCGCCCTGGGCCACCCCATCGGTGCCACCGGTGCACGGCTGATGACCTCCTTGCTCCATGAGCTGGAACGCAGCGATACCCGCTTCGGCCTGCAGACCATGTGCGAGGGCGGCGGCCAAGCCAACGTCACCATCATCGAACGCCTCTAGCTACCCGCACCCGCCGCAAAGGAAACTACCATGAGTGCATTGCGAGCCACCTCGGCGATGAATTCCGATGACCAGAACACCATGGGCGCGCTGCTGCGCCGCTCGGTGGCCCGCTGCCCCGCGGACAATGCTCTGGCCTTCGGGGAACGGAACTGGACCTACAGCCAGCTGGCCGACGGGGTGAATCGGGTGACTGCCCGGTTGCGGCAGGCAGGCCTGCCGGCCGGTTCGCGAGTTGCTGCCTATGCAGCGAACAGCGACGCCTATGCCATCTTGTTCCTCGCCTGCGCCAGTGCCGGGTTGGTCCACGTGCCGGTGAACTTCGCACTCAGGGGCGACGAGTTGCGCTACCTGCTGCACGATTCCGGGGCCGCACTGGTCATCGCCGATGAGTCCCGCCTCGAACTGGTCCAGGAACTGCGCGATGCCGGCGGCCTGCAGGCAGTCAAGGATGTTTGGCCGCTGCTGCCCGGAACCGGAAACAGCACCAGCGTGCTGGAAACGGCGATGGATGAAAGCGTGGAGGCCGCGCCGCCTGGAGCTGCGGTGGCCGGCACGGATCTGGCCCAGCTGCTCTATACCTCCGGAACCACCTCGGCACCCAAGGGCGCAATGATGACCCATTCGGCGCTGGTGGCCCAGTACGTCTCAGCCATTATCGCCCTGGATCTGGAGGGCACGGACCGGCCCCTGATCGCGATGCCGCTCTACCACTCGGCGGCCATGCACGTGTTCCTGCTTCCCTATCTGTCATTGGGTGCCAGCATCCGCTTGCTCGCCAAACCCGATATCGGCGAAATCCTGGAACGCGTCGAATCCGAACGCATCGGCTCGCTGTTCTTGGCGCCCACCGTCTGGGTGCCTCTGAGCAATCACCCGGATCTGGACACCCGCGACCTGGGCTCGCTGGCCAAGGCGCAGTACGGTGCCTCGATCATGCCGGTAACCGTGCTGGCCCGCTTGCGCGACCGCTATCCGCAGATCGGGTTCTACAACTGATTTGGCCAGTCCGAGCTCGGCCCGTTGTGCACGGTGCTGCGCCCCGAGGAGCACGATGCACGCCCCGCGTCCTGCGGCCGCCCGGTGTTCTTCATCGAAGCGCGCGTGATGACCGCCGAGGGGAAGCTCGCCGATGCCGGTGAGCCCGGAGAGATCCAATACCGTTCTGCACAGGTCATGAGCGGCTACTGGAACAAGCCGGCGGAAACCGAGCAGGCATTTGCCGACGGCTGGTTCCGCTCCGGGGACCAAGTGGTCAAGGACCAGGGCGGCTACATCCAGGTGGTGGATCGCATCAAGGACGTCATCAATACCGGTGGGGTGCTGGTAGCCCCGCGCGAAGTGGAGGACTGCATCTACGAATTGCCCGAAATTGCGGAAGTCGCGGTGGTGGGCATCGATGATGAACGCTGGATCGAGGCGGTGACCGCGGTCATTGTGCTCAAGGCCGGCGCCACGCTCACCGCCGAAGAGGTGCGCGAGCACGTCAAGTCCAAGCTGGCGCACTACAAGGTTCCCAAGCGGGTGGACTTTGCCGCACAGCTGCCCCGCAACCAATCGGGCAAATTGCTCAAGCGCCAGCTGCGTGCCGAACGCAACAAGACTTCGGGCGGCACCCATTGACCCGGGACCCATGGGCACCCTACGACCTGGCCTCGGCTTTGGACATCGATTATCTATCCGCTTTCGATGCTGCCACCGACGAGGATCGCAAGCATTGGGCCCGCGCCCGGCACTACGGAGTAGAGATCCTGCCCAGCATCAACCAGCATTGGGAGAACGCGCATTATCCGCTGGATCTGGTTCGCCGCATGGGCGAACTCGATTTGTTCACCGACGGTCTTGAGATTCCAGGCCACGCCCACTTCTCCCCGCTGGCCGCGGGCCTAGTGGCCATGGAGCTTTCGCGCGCAGACGGTTCGATGGCCGCGGCCGCCGCGGTGCAGGGCGGCCTGGTGCTGCGCAGCCTGAAATTCTTCGGCAGCCCCGAACAGCAGGAGAAGTATCTGGAACCCGTGGCCTCCGGTGAGCTGCTCGGTGGTTTCGCCCTCAGCGAGCCGCATCATGGCTCGGACTCTGTTGGCCTGGATTCCAGTGCCCGGCGCGACGGGGATCACTGGATCATCAATGGCCATAAGAAATGGATCGGCAATGGAGCCGCCGGAGGCATCACCATTGTGTGGGCACGCGACGTCGCCGACTCCCGGGTCAAGGGGTTCATTCTCGACCAGCAGGCCCCTGGCTACGAGGCTTCCCCTGTGCGCGGCAAGGGCGTGCTTCGCGCGATCGAACAGGCAGAGATCCGGCTCACGGACGTTCGCGTTCCTGAATCCGCCAGGCTCACCGGGGCCGGCGCATTCAAGGATGTCTCGCGGGCACTGGTTGAAACCCGGGTGAATGTTGGCTGGTCGGCGCTAGGCCATGCCCAGTTCGTCTTCGAAGCGGCCCTGCAGTACGCCAAGCAGCGCACGCAGTTCGGCAAACCCCTGGGCGCGCACCAGATGGTGCAGGAACGGCTGGCGCAAATGCTCGCCGAAATCACCAATATGCAGTTGCAGTGCGTGGCCGTGGCCGGCGCCCAGGCTGCCGGCCGGTTGAAAGACACGCAAGCTTCGCTGCTGAAGTACCACAACACCCGGGCTGCCCGCCGGGTGGCAGCCACCGCCCGCGACCTGCTCGGCGGCAATGGAATCTTGCTGGAAAATCACGTGATTCGCCATTTCGGCGATATCGAAGCCTTGCATACCTATGAGGGAACCGAGTCTGTGCAGGCATTGATCCTCGGCAGGGACCTGACCGGATTCAGTGCCTTCGGCTAGTTTCGCGGAGTACGATAACAACGAATTACCGAATCCACGGGGCCAACGCCCGAAGGGATGCCCATGCCATACCTTGTCGATTTCAAAGACATATCCACCCACGGTCTTGAGACTTCGCCTGTTGCTGACGCGCTGGCAGGCTTGCGCGCCAACGAAGCGCGCTATCTGAAGAACAAGTTCAACCACGACTTTGCCGTGGAGCAAGCAGACGACGCAAGGGAAGCCATAGCTTGGGTGCACACGATTCTGGCGCAGGAACGCGACTTGCACATCGCATCGAAGCCATTGCAGGCAGCTGTGTTCGAGGCGGATGGCGCCAAGCGCGCCTACGTCTTCTACGCGTCCGGCTTGTCCATCAATGTTCTCTACGGCCTGGATCCCGGCGAGAAGCGCGCCGTGGGCTTCAAGCTTTCCGATGGCATGGCTGTGCCCAGCGAGCTGGAAGGGAAGTTCAAGTTCGCTCGCCAGAAGTCCAAGCTTGCAGGGACCATCCGCGGCTCGTACTTCGTGATCAAGAACGAATACTGACATTTCGCCCATTCCGCCGCTGCCCTCAGTCGAGTGCCGGCCATGAGGTCATTTCGTGCTCTGGCTTCATGCGCCGCGCTTTCCTGGTTCCTTCGCGTTACCCGGCAGCTGCGCGTAGGCATCCTTGGCAGCTTCGAGAAGGAAATCGGCAGGCCACAGTTCTTGCAGCTCTGCAGGGAACGCAATGTCCTTGATTGCCGCACCCTTCTCATGAGCCGAACCCAGGGTCGCGGCGAGCAGCTCGAAGCAGTGCATTTGCCGAACGACGAATTCCCGGTCGACGGGCTCTCCATGGCCTGGAACAATGACGTCTCCCGGCTGGATGCGCGCTAGCAGGGATTGGAGCACCACAGGCCACTTCATCGGATAGGCGCCCGAGCCGAACATCGGTGGACCAGACTGCTCGATGATGTCGCCAAGGAACCATGCCTTGGCATCAGGAATATGGATCGCAAGGTCGGTGTCGGTATGCCCGGCACCCAGCGGGATCAGTTCAACTTCCCGTCCGCCTAGATTTGCCGTGCAGGGTTCGGCCAGCAAGTGGCTAGGCGGCGTCAGCGTTACACCGCCCCAATTCATTTCAGGTTCGAGTTCCGGCGAGCGCTGCACCATTTCAAGCCGGGGCTTCTCGAACTGCTCGAAGTGCGCGGGGATCCGGTGATGGCCGTAAATCGGGATTCCCCGCTGGGCAAAGAGCTGGTTGCCGAAGGTGTGGTCATAATGCGCGTGGGTGTTGATCACGGCAACGATCGGCAGTCCGAATTGCGTTGTGGCTTCGTCAAGGATTTCTTGTGCTTCGGGTGCGTTGTTGCGGGTATCGATGATCGCCACGCCTTGCCCGCCGAGCACCGCTCCCACGGTAATATCCAACGGATCATATCTGCGCTGGAATACTCCCTCGGCAACGTGCTTCCAGGGTCCTTCAGCCATCTTTTCCCCTCCCGCCAGCCTTGCTTGGGCTATAGCCCCGCCTTCAGCAACTGCTTCCAGCGCTGCGGCATGGGTGCCTCGATCACCAGTTCCTGGCCATCGGGCTTGGGAATCACCAGCTTAGTCGCATGCAGGAACAGCCCGCGACCCCCAAGCTGTTCGACGCGGCGGTTGAACTTCGCGAAGCCATACCGGTCGTCTCCTGCAATCGGATGGCCTTCGCTTTGCAGGTGGACCCGGATCTGGTGCTTGCGTCCGGTCATCAGCTGCACATCCAGAATGGTGGCGCGCTGGCCTACGCGCTGCTTCACGGTGACTTGGGTTTCGGCTCGCTGCCCGTTCGGATCAACCACGACCTTGTCGGCACGGCGCAGCAGCGGCGAGTGGATCGATTCGGTCTTGTAGCTCCAATGCCCGGCAACGAGCGCAAGGTAGTGGCGTTCTATCTCCTCTTCGCTCTCCCGAAACATCTCATGCAGGTAGCGCAGCATGCTCGGGGTCTTCGCCAACACCAGCAGCCCGGAAGTATCGCGATCCAGCCGGTGGCTCAATTCCAGGTCCGGCAGCTCGGGGCGCAACTGGCGGAAAGCTTCGATAACCCCCGCAGGAACATCGGTTCCCCGGTGCACGGCGACGCCGGCAGGCTTGTCAATCACCAGGACGTCCTGGTCTTCGTGCAGGACGCAGTTGCGTAGCCGCTTGAGCAAGGGTGCCGGGACATCGAAGGCTGGTGCCACGCCCTGTTCTGCATATAGCGCCGGCAGCGTGATCTGGTCGTTTACGGCTAGCCGGTAGCCTTCCTGGACTTTCTTGCCGTTGACACGCAGTTGCCCTTTGCGCATCAGCCGGAAAAGCTGCCCGGCGGGCACCGTCTTGAGCTGGACCCGGAGGAACTTCTCGATCCGCCGGCCAGCATGCTCGCCGTCGACATAGATGGTGCGTGTCTTGGAATCAGACCGCTGTTCTGACGCTGGCTGCTGGAGGACTCCAGACAAGAATTATCACTCCGTTTATAAGACCACATCCAGTGGTGGATCATGGCGTCGCCGCTTTCGACGAGTCATTTGCAAGGGACTTCCGGGAGCTGCCGCCCCGAATTGGCCAACTTTCATGGTACCCCGATGCCGTGAGCCGGTACGAGCAAAGGCGCTGTTATGAGGACTGAACTCACACCTCGCCCGGCGCTCATCGAGCCATAGCGTTCGCTCGGCGAACCAATGATCAGCCCTGGCCCTCGCGTTGCAGCAAGGGTGCAACGGGTGAAGGTACCGCACCTCCAGAACCTGCCGGGCTCTTCGAAGCCCCGGACCTGTTTTCAGCCCAGGAGTCGCTTGCCACCATCTCCATGACTAGGCTGGGTTCATGGCCACAGTAATCCTTGTGCGGCACGGACGCACTACCGCCAACGCCACCGGCGTACTGGCCGGACGCACCCCCTCAGTATTCCTCGACCAAACCGGCGAAGAACAGGCGATTCGTACCGCCGAACGCCTAGCAGCGCTCCCCTTGGCTGGCGTTGTCTCAAGCCCGCTGGAACGCTGTGTGCAGACGGCGGAGTTCGCCATGCAACGGCAAAGCCCAGCGGAGCAATTGCTGATTGAACCCGAACTCTCGGAATGCGACTACGGCCAGTGGCAAGGCCGCACGCTGCAGGACTTGGCCGCCGAAGACCTCTGGAAAACAGTGCAGTCAGCTCCGTCCTCGGTGACCTTCCCGGATGGCGAATCCATGGCCGGAATGCAATCCCGGGCAGTAGCAGCCATCAGGCGCCATGACGCGGCCATCGAGGCCGAACATGGTGCCGGAGCAGTATGGGCAGCCTTCAGCCATGGCGATATCATCAAATCGATACTGGCTGACGCGCTGGGAATGCATTTGGATCTGTTCCAGCGACTGAATGTGGGCCCGGCTTCCGCATCAATTGTGCACTACGGGACCGGTGCGCCTCGCGTGTATTCCATCAACACCGACGCCGGAGACCTCTCCTGGCTAGCCCCAGGAATCAAGACAACCGACGCCCCAGTCGGCGGCGGAGCAGGACACTAAGGAGAGCGAAATGACGGCAACAGTCAACGAATTCAATTGGCCAGACCGCATTGTCATTGGCACCATCGGCGAGCCCGGGTCCCGCACCTTCTACCTCCAGGCAAGAGCCGGCAAGGAACTGTCCAGCATCGCCTTGGAAAAACAGCAAGCCGCGGTGGTTGCCGAGATGATTGACGAGATTCTCGATCAGCTCTCCACCGTCAAGGGCAACCCCTTCAGCGTTCCCGAACATACTCCGGTGGAACTGGTTGACAACGATCCGCTGGAAGAAGTCAACGAGTCCTTCCGGGTGGGTTCCATGAATCTCGGATGGGATGCCACCGTAGCGCAGGTAGTTCTGGAAGCCTTCTCCTTGAACGAAGAAGATGAAGCCGACTTTGATCCAGATGGACCGGGCGCGCTCCTGCGCGTGCGCATGCCCGTAGGCACTGCACGCGCTTTCGCCATGCGCACCCACGAGATCGTGGCTGCTGGGCGGCCTATGTGCGCCAACTGCGGTTATCCGATTGATCCGGATGGGCACACTTGCAAAGATGAGAACGGCGAATGAGCTCTCCCGATCTGCTGACCGCGCAGCTGGAACTCACCGGCCGCATCACCACCGCCTCCAACGCAACTTTCCTGGGCAGCATCGGCGAGAACAGCGTGGTCTACAAGCCCATTGCTGGCGAGAAACCCCTCTGGGATTTTCCCCAAGGCACCCTCGCATACCGCGAAGTTGCCGCCTTCCTCGTATCTGAAGCCCTGGGCTGGAACCTCGTCCCGCGCACTTGGCTGCGCGAAGGGCAGTTTGGCGAAGGCATGGTGCAGCTATGGCAAGAAGTTGATCGAGGACAGCACCCAGTAGACATCGTAGCCGCGGACATGGTGCCAGCTGGCGGTTGGAAGACCATTCTGCATGGGCAGGATGAATCGGGGCGGCAGATGACGTTGATCCACGAGGATACACCTGCGCTGCGGCGCATGGCGGTCTTCGATGCACTGGTCAACAACGCAGACCGCAAGGGCGACCACGTTCTAGCCATGCCCGGTGGCCACCGCTACGGAGTCGATCATGGGCTCTGCTTCAACGCAGAGCACAAGCTGCGCACCGTGCTTTGGGGTTGGGTTGGCCAACCGCTGGGTGAAGAAGAACTGGCCGGCCTCCGGACGGTCAGCGAAGCCCTGCACGCAGAACTTGGCCAAGAACTGACCAACCTGCTAGACGATGAAGAAATCGCGGCGCTCGCCGAGCGCTGCGCTACCCTGTGCAGCGAAGGGCACTTCCCTGCTCATAGGGGGCAGATGCCCGCCGTGCCCTGGCCGCTCTTCTAGAACTCCGATTCCTATTGACCCCAGGACGGCAGGCAAGCCATCCTTGGATTCTGATAGCAAAGGCAGGTCGCGCATGGGAACGGTTGAAGCCAACGGTGTGGAGCTCGGTGCCGAATCCTTCGGCAGCAAAAGTGATCCATTGGTTCTCCTCATCGGCGGAACCACCATGCTTGCTTGGCCAGATGCCCTGTGCCAGGCTCTGGCCGCTGGCGGGCGCCATGTGGTTCGCTACGACCTGCGGGATTGCGGTGAATCAACGGCCGGGAACCCGATGAAACCCGATTACAACCTGCGCGATCTGGCCTCGGATGCCGCAGCGCTGGCCAGATTACTGGATAACCGTCCAGCGCATGTAGCCGGTATCGGAGTCAGCGGCATGATCGCGCAGATTGCGGCGCTGGATCATCCCAAATCATTTGGCGCCCTGACGCTGATAGGCACACGACCAGTAGCTCCCGGTCCGGTAGACAAAGATTTGCCAGATCATGACCAGGCAACCATGGGCAAGCTGTTGTCCCGCCCTATGCCGGATTGGGCAGACCGCGCGGCCGTTGCCCAATTCTCCGCCGAGGGTTCGCAAATTCTAGGCAATGATCCAGAAGTTGCCATGGACTTGGCCTCCCGCATCTGGGACCGTACGGCCAGCGCAGAGCCCGAAGCCCATCTGGCAAACCAGATCGGGATCGTCTTTTCCAAGCTGGACTGCACTCCGCGCTGGCGCGAGCGGCTGTCCGAGCTCGATATCCCCACCTTGGTGGTTCACGGTGCAAAGGATCCGTTTTTCCCCGTCGGCAACGGCATAGTGCTAGCCGAAGAAATCCCGAACGCTTCCTTGCTCGTCCTTGAAAACGCTTCAACTGCCATTCCGTCTTCGGCGATCTCCGAGGTAGCTTCTTCGATGCTGCTGCTCTAGGAACGTAGCGATGCAATTCCTAGTCACAGGGCAATATAGGCTGTCCCCATGGATAACCGACCTAAGCGAGTCCCAGGCGGAGAACTTCGACCTGCTGAACTAGAGCTGCTGGCCTTGCTCTGCAGCGGCACAGATGCTGAATCAGCAAAGGCTCGACAGCAACTGAAGTTTGCGCGTTGGGGCGGCTACCAGTTCAAAGAATGCGAGTGCTTCTCGATTTCCTTCACAAGCAAACTCGATTGCCAAAGCGTCCGGCATGGTGGTGGCCCATTCTCCACTGTTCTCGTTTCAAAAGATGGCAAGGAGCTGGGGCATCTGGATCTCTGGGTTGTTGCCGGATACCTGCATTCAGTCGATTACATGCCGTTTGAAGACGATCCCGGGCACCTGCCAACGGCGGAGAATTACACGTTGGAATTCAGCTGACGGAACTAGGCTTCAGCACTTGCGGGCAGCCGTTCTCCACTGTCCCGAGGCATGCGTCTTTACTTGCCTGCGGGTCATTTCAACCAGCCTGGTTGCTGCTGATCAGGGCGCCATCACTGGTGGCGATTAGACGCGGAAGGCCGCAAGGATGCCAGTCGTGGAGCACACCGTGGTTCTCGTGCGCTAGCCGCGTGGCATCCTCCGGCTACTACTTCTATGCGCGGCGTGGGATTAGGTCTAGTATTCGAGGCACCTATTCATGCCTTCGAGAGGTTTCTCCATGTCATTTCAAGCCTATCTGGACACCATAGAAATGAAGACCGGGCTCACTGCTCGCCAGTTGATCGAGATCGCCCGTGAGAAAGGCCTTAGCCAAGAAGGGGTCAAAGCAGCAGAGATTCTGGCATGGCTCAAGGAGGACTACCAGCTGGGCCGGGGCCACGGCATGGCGATGGTCCATGTCATTCAAAAGGGACCGACTATCGCTAGCAAGCACGTTGGATCCGGAGGCAAGCACAATGACGAATCAGATGTTCTGTGGCTCGACGGCATCGCAACTAAGCCTTCCAACTGAACCAGCCGAAAGGCAGGGGCTATAGTTCCGGCTCGGAATACTCGGTTCCAGTGTCTTGCCGTTGGTCGCGTACCGCAGTGATAGCGGATGTAGCAAGAGCAATTGCTATCGCGATCCAGAAGCTGCCAAGAGCCTCGGCGAGCGACCGGCCGGAAATCATGCAATAGCACGCAAGGAACAAGGCCAGCCCCAAAATCGAGATGCCAAGGTACACCGAGACTCGTAGCCAGGCTACCTTGGGAAGTTTCCTCATTCGATCTGCCTCCACTTCCCTAGCGCTCGATCCTTTTTCTTCCAACGGTATGTTGAGCTGTGGGGATATACAACATCGACCGTGAAAAATAGCCCGGGCTATCGCCAAGCCCGGTCATAGCCTGCGTAGGATATCGCTTGGGCGTCACCACGCCCGCCCGCGAAGGTCGACTTCACCTTCTGGCCAGGAAGCAAGCTGGGACTCGATGGGCAAAATAAGCAGAGGTTGGCCCGGCGGGTCGTAAATTGCGTGGCCTCCACGGCTAATCGAACGCTCGGCAGCGGAAATCCGAGTCCATCCGCACGAGCTGTAGAAAGCGGCCACCTCCTCGCGACAACCGAGATAGCCGAACGCAATACCGCCGGCATCAACCATCGATGAAGCCACGAGATTCATCAGGATCCCGCCTAGGCCGCGGCCCCGCGCGCGCTCGGAAACCAGCACTCCACCCACACCTGCAACGACAAGGCCGCGGCCTCCCACACCGATCGTGCGTCGCGCCCACCCGACATGGCCGACAACCTCGCCTTTGCACCGGGCCATGATGTGGAAATCATGCGGGGCATAGCCATATGGCAGATCCGGATCCCAGATGCCGGCATCCCGCAGGTACTCGGCATCGAACAGTCTGCGAAGCTCCGCGGCATCTTGTTCTGCCAGTTCTGCGTGCGCAACAATCTCCAGCGCAGTTTCAAGTATCGGTGCTTCGCTCGAATCGTCTGCTCGCGTCAAAGACAGGCCTCCTTTTGGATTCCGGTAACTGCTTCAAGTATCAGGGGTATGCGTGCGATATGGATTCCTGTCTCCTGCCATATTTCCCTTGCCCGTGTCCCGCACCAATGCGCGGATCCTGCCCTCTGTCTGGCGCAGCTCATCCAGTAGTCAGCGTGGAACGCGACTATACATTATCCTTGGACTCCACGAGGCTCCGGCACAGGCCAACCTCTGCTCTTGCGACCCGCAATCAGACGAGCGGCGCGACCAGCGGCACCAGCACGAGCGAGTTCGCAGGCATCCGATCAGGCGTGATCACTTCAGCCATTCGCCGAGTCCGTACTGGCCGGGGACGCCGAGGTTCTCGCGCAATGTGGAGCCCACGTAGTCCTCGGGATAGAGGCCGCGTTCGCGCAGGATCGGCACGACCTCGTCGACGAACGCGTCAACCCCGTCCTCATAGACATCGGGCGACAGCCAGAAGCCGTCGGCGGCACCGGCCTCGAACCATTCCTGCAGGTGATCAGCGTGCACCCTTCCCGGCCCCACGGTCACGGGATGGTAGTCGATCACGCCGTGCGCGAGGATGTCGCGCGGCGACCACCCCTCGCGCGCCACCTTGAGCGCGATCCCGGAGCGCGGGTCCTGCGGCGAGGCGTGAGCGCTGGCCAGCTGCTCGGGCGTGAGCGGCTTGTCGATGCGCTCGGACAGGATCGGGACACCGATCATCGCGCTGAGGTGCGGCAGGCGCGCCTCCATGACCTCGCCTGACATCGACAGGCGCCGGTCGAGCCCTTCACGCACCGTTGGGGACACTGTGGTCATGATGCCGACGATGAACTTCACGTCATCAGGGTTGCGGCCAGCTTCCTCGGCGGCCCGGCGCAGCGCCCTGCGCGCAGCGCGAGCCTCGTCGATCGTCCACACCTCCGTGATGAAGCCGCTCGCATAGCGCCCCGCCAGCTCGAGCAGATGCGGGCTCGGTCCTCCCGAGGTGAAGACGACGGGCTGGCCTTGCTCCGACGGCGGCAACGCGAGCGGCCCGCGGGATGCGACGTACTCGCCGCTGAGGTTGATCGGCTGCAGCTTCGCGGGGTCGATGAAGCGGCCCGATTCCTGGTCCTTGATCCAGGCATCCATCTCCCAGCTGCCCCAGAGCGACTGCACGATCTGGATCGTTTCATGGGCGCGCTGGTATCGCTCGGCCCGGTCCGCGACGGGCTTTCCGTAGTTCGACGCGACGAGCTGGTCGCTCGTCGTGACGGCGTTCCAGCCGGCGCGGCCACGGCTCATGATGTCCAGCGTCTTGAACTGCCGGGCCGTGTTGAACGGTTCCTGGAACGTCGTGGACCCCGTGAGCACGAAACCGATGCTGTTCGTCGCTTGCGAGATCGCGGCCGCCTCCATGAGCGGATCCATGATGTTGCTGACGGTCGAATGCTCGAGGCTGCCCCGCACGGCCGGGAAGTCGGGCGTGAATACGAACGAGAAGCCACCGCGCTCGGCGGCTTGGGCGTAGCGAATGTTCTCCTCGACCTTCGAGTAGTTTCCGGGGTCGACGTGCGGTGCGCGCCAGGCACCGGGCAGGGTGCCGTAGCCGTCAGTCAGCGCCAAGCCGAGAATCATCTTGCGTTGTTCCTTGTTCATGGAACCATCATCGAACATTGACATCCATGTAAAGGTCAAATTACCGTGCCTGCAGGTCCGCGGACTCTGGCACCATGGCAGACTGCGCAGCCTGCGGGCGGATTCGCGGAGAGCTGCCGTGGCCGGGAGGCGGTTCCGACCCGTATCCTTGACATGGATGTGAAGGAGAACTGGAATGCGGATCGGCGAGCTGGCCAATCGAACTGGGGTGCCCACGCGCATGCTCCGGTACTACGAGGAGCAGGGACTCATCACGCCGCTGCGGCTGGAGAACGGGTACCGCGATTACGACGAATATCTCGTGGAGCGCGTGCTGAAAATCCGCAGGCTGCTCGACTCAGGGGTCCCCAGCCGGATCATCCGCGACATGCTCCCGTGCCTGAACGACGTTGGCAGCACGATAGTTGCCGATCCCGATCCCGAACTGCGCGCGATGCTCGTCGAACAGCGCGACAAGCTGGCCGAGCGCATCGTCCTGCTCCAGCAGAACCGCGACGCGCTGACGCGATACATCGACGCGATGGATCGCGCCTGACTTCCGCACGCACAAGGTGCCGGAGAATCCCGTCCTCTGCGGGGCATGATCGGCAGGGCAGCTCCTTGCGCGCCGCGGGCAGTGGCCGCAGGGAGCTCAGGCCGATACTTGAGTGCCCATGAACTCAACAGGTCCCTAATCGCGCTTCCGGGCTCCACCCAAGTAAGAGCTCTAGAGCGCAGGGCGGAGTTCGTCCGGATTGCCGCGCGGATCCGGCTCCCAGACCGTCGGTTAAATCGCCGCAACGCGGGGCCTGGTTCCTCAGCCTGCTTGCGGCGTTGCCCCATAAGGGAAAAGGCCCATGCACCTTGAACGGCATCGCTAATGTGGAGGAGCTTTCCTTCCGGCGCCACTTCGTGATGAATCAATGGCACGAGGCAAAAAATCACCCCCGGCTCCAAAAGAAATCGAGGGCGATTGAGACATGAGAATTGCACGTTGAAGCGGAACTCCACCGAGTTCCGGCACTACCAACCGCTGGGTGCCGAACCGGTGCCACGAATCAATCCACCGACCACCTGGCACCTCGCGGGCACCAGCCCAGGAAGAGCACAGAGTTGTGCCGTCTGCGATCGAAGCATAAAATGAACAGAAATTCATTGAAAGGATCTTCGTGCCGCGGACAACGGAACAGAATGAAGCGTTGCGTTCAGCCACACGCGCTGCTGTGGAGACGGC
Organism: Glutamicibacter sp. AGC84; assembly: GCF_053543575.1. Taxonomy (NCBI): domain Bacteria; kingdom Bacillati; phylum Actinomycetota; class Actinomycetes; order Micrococcales; family Micrococcaceae; genus Glutamicibacter; species Glutamicibacter sp. AGC84. Next base: position 339,177 of record NZ_JBLVOC010000005.1, on the reverse strand, counting down.
CGCCGTCCGGGTCTTCGCGCACCGTGGTTTCGCGGCCACGAACATGCGTCAGATCGCCGTCGAGGCGGGAATCAGCACTGGGTCGATCTACCGGCACTATGCGAGCAAGGAAGGACTGTTCGATGAACTAATCGATCAGGCCTCACGCGGGCTCGAGGCTGTCGCCGTTCAGCTCTCGACCGAAGGGGATCCGCTCTCCATGATCCGATCCTTCACCGAGGTATACGTGGCAGACCTCGCAGCGAACAACGGCGCGGCCGAGTTCTACATGGTGATCAACCAGGGCTTCTCGACGGACACTCCTGAGGGGACTGCGGCGCGACTGGCCGCAACGCAGGGGACGCTCTGGCGGGCCTTCGCCTTGCTCATCAGTCGAGGCCAGGCCGCAGGCCAAATCACCGCGGGAGACCCAACCCGAATGACTTCTCACTACTTCGCCATGCTTGCCGGTATAACGACGATGCACGTTGCTCTTCGGGAGGGATTTGCGGAGCCCGATGTCGAGCTGATCCTACGAATGTTCACAGGAGGACCCCGATGAAGATCGAAGTCGCGCGCGCAGACGAACTGGGTGAGGGGTATCGGCACAGGATCGCTGAAGTTCTCACGCAAGGGTTCGCCGAGGATTTCGCGTTCTTCTCCAAGGACCCCGGTGTGCTTGCCGACGCGTTCGCCCCGATGCTCATCCTGGAGCGCTTCCACGTCGCGCTCGTCGACGGCGAGCCCGCCGCGGTCGCGGTCGTCACCGAAGGCGAGCAGGAGTGCTTCGAGCCGGATCGGCGCGAGCTCCAGCGCGTGCTCGGTCCAATACACGGCATGATCAGCTATCGGATCATCCGCAGTCGATTCATGGGGGCCTATGACGGTGCCCGCACCGGTCTGACGGAGATTGCGTTCGTCACGACAGCGCCGCAGCATCAGGGCAAAGGCGTAGCCACTGCGCTGATGCGCCGGCTCCTGGAACTGCCCTCCGACAAGTTCGTGCTGCGCGACATCAAGGACACCAACACCCCCGCCCTCGGGCTGTACGCCAAGCTCGGCTTCACCGAGACACAGCGGCGACGCATCAAGTTCGCGAAGCGAGCGGGGTTCTCCGCGTATGTCTCCATGGGGCTCAACCGCGCTCAGGCTGATGCTTGAAGAGCGTCCGGGCTCGACAGGCCCGGAAGCGCGCTTCTGGGCTGTCCTCAAGTCCGCACTCTAGTTCGAAAATCTAAACTCCACCACGTCGCCGCTCTTACCAACCTCTCAGTACCCGGCGAATCCCCGAAGCGTCGACCCTCTCTTGGCCCTGCGAACACCAAACTCGCCGAGCAAATAGGCAACCCAGGTTGACATCCGGCCACTTAGCAACATAGGTTGACGACATGGAGTCTCCGCGGATCGCAACAGTAGCAGCCGATACCAGCGACCCGAAAGCGGGATTGCGGGCCGTAGCGTCCTTGCGCGTGCTTGCGGACACCTTGGAACTTCGGCAGGTCGAGGCCGCGTTGCGTTCGGGCATGAGTTGGCAGGAGATCGCCGACGCGCTCGGAGTGACGCGACAAGCTGCCCACAAGAAGCACTCCAAAAGAATTGACCCCGCGATCTCGACACCCAGGAGGAACAGATGAACAAACTCGTCCGCGCCGCTCAGACCAGCCAATCGCTTTCCCTGGCCGCCATGGAGGAAGCATCCCGGCTCGGGCTCCGCGAAGCCGACATCGACCACCTGTTCCTCGCATTGGTCATCAACGACCAGTCTGCCGGCCGCGCACTGCGCGAGCTGGGTATCGACATTGACAGCGCCCGTCTCGCCGTCGAGGACCAACGTGATGCACAGCTGGCTTCACTCGGCATCGAGGCGTCGTTCCCCGAGGCCGGGCGCATCGTGTTCCATGAGACGGATGGGTACGAGTGGACTCGTCCCGCTCGGGACCTCATCGCGAAATCCAGCAGCAAAGGCAAGTCGGGCGATGCTGCCGCCGTTCTCCGGGAACTCGTCGGAGAGCCCAGCGGCCTGATCACGGATATCCTCGGCCGCCTTGGCACAACATCCGATGCGCTCATCGAACGCCTCGATCGGGCCGACTCGCCCTCTATGAAGTCCATGCCCTTTGCAACGAAAGTGAAGGGGCGGACCACGGGAACGATTGAGACTTTCGTATCCGCACCACTGGACGAAGTGTGGGCGTTCCTCACAGATCCCGCACGTATCCCCGAGTGGGAACCGAGCATCGGCACCCTCGACCAGACCGGTCAAGAAGCGATGCCGGGTACGGTCTGGGAGGGCACGGCACCCGCAATCTATCCAGACGGCAAACCTGTGAAGATCAAGCCTCAGTTTCGTCGACGCAGTGTTGAGCTCATCGCAATTCACCAACCGGACAGGATCGCATGGAGCTTTGGCTATCCCGACGTCGCGCAGGGTAATTCGATTCTGGCTGAATTCACCTTGGCGAACGCGACCGGTGGCACACAGCTGCGGATCAGCAGGTCCTGGTCGCGACGCCAAGGGTGGCGAGGACTTGTCGCATGGCCGCTGCGTCCAGTCCAGAAGTTCCTGGTGTGGATCACCCTGTTCCAGACCGGCAGCGCGATCAGCCGAACATTTCGCTAGTCCCTGGCACGGCGACTCGCCTGCTGGTCGCACATAGATCAAGTGCCCGGATCTCCACAGGGAGATCCGGGCACTCGAGCGGGACATTGAAGCGGAACGCGACTACACGTTGAAGCGGAACTCCACCGAGTTCCCACACGTAGAAACCTCTCCACTGCCACGACTCGACCACGGAAAGGGTTGTCAGCGATGCGCTCAATCATTTCCTTCATCTCGTTAACGTACGTATCTGTCTGGAGGCTGTCACAGCGGTCCTCGGCATAAACGCCAGATCGATAAGAGGTTGCTGAGCACGGCCCAGGTGAATCGGTAACCCGTCAAGTCTTCTCGCGGCAGCGTCGAGGATGCCGTCGAGATGCCCGGTACCTAGCGGGCGGCGACTGCCGGATCGTGAAGCGGGAGAGCAACTGCACTTGGGCATTATCGGTGCCGGAATCTATACTCATCAGCATGACTGAGATGCTGGCAGCCCTTTTAGGCGCGATCGTTGGCGGGGCTCTCTCCGCTTGGGTGGGCTCACGGCAAACCGTCAAGGTTTTGAAGCACGAGACAGAACTGGCAGCGACGGAGCGGCGGGAAGCGCAGAGCGCCGATGAGGATCGGCGACGATCCTTCGTAGCCGATCAGTTGATTGCGGCACTCGCGGACTTTACGACGGTCAAGCGAAACGACAGGGACCTCTCGGCGTCCTTCGTGCGAATTCCGACGACAGCGGACGTCCATAGCGAACGAAACGGTCGTGCCTCGGCGCTATTGCAAGCGGGTTCAAGCCACTCACACGCACTGCCAGCGGAACTGCGCGCGCGATGGGATGCGCTGACGTGGCTAGTCCGCTTCAATCAGTCAGAGCAACCTGAACGTTCAAAGGACCGGCGGCAGCGTGACGCCAGCGACCTGCTGAACTATATCGAGTACGTGCGGCGATCCCTGTGTTCCGTAAGCGGGGATTACCCGGTGCTACCGCATTTCTCCGCGCCGGATGTACGCCGAGATGAACGACGCGCCTGGGGATTCAAACCCGAAGAGGTATACAACGAGCCCGACCTCACCGAATGGCACTTCAGCTCTCGCCTTATCGGCAAGGTGAACTACACCTCCGGAGAGGTACGTTGGCACGGACCCGACGGACTCGTAGTGGATCTTTCGAACGAGACCACCGAAACAGGTCCATCGGACGTGTGAGATGGATGGCTCAACAATTCCAGCTGTACAGCGACCTTAGATTAGAAGCGGCCCAGGACCACGCGCTGATGGTGCAGCTGTCCGGGTAAAGCGCCAACCGACGAGCGAATTCGCACTTCTTCGAGTGTGACCAGAGACTTCCTCGACGTCACTGATCTCAGACGTATTCTCGAGGTCCAGCGAGAAGCACGTTGTAAACTACTCAGACGAGGCCCGTGCCTACACGCACGGGGCCCGCGGCAACTAACAAAGGGAGTCCTGTGGGCGCGGATCTGTTCATCTCGTATGCCTGGACATCAGACGAGCACAGAAAGTGGGTACGCCTGCTTGCAGCTCAGCTCAAGGCGCTCGGATTCGACGTGCTCATCGATGCCGATGTCGATTATGGCAATGACCTCAACGGCTTCATGCGCCGCGTAGACGATTCCAAGCGCGTTCTACTCGTTGTCGACCAGAACTACGTCGACAGGGCTGACACGATGCCAAATTCGGGCGTCGGCAAGGAGAGTCGCTGGATCTCGGAGGTGCATGGCGACCGTGAGGCCAACTGGATGTCAACCCTGTTCGTCAACAACCCCGGTTGCAGGTTGCCCTCGTGGCTAGGCGATACCATGCCGAAGGGCTTCGACTTCAACCACTCATCCGACAGCCTTCAGCAGTTCCCCGGAGCCGAGCAGGTCGAAGACCTCTGGCGTTGGATCGCCGGGCTCCCGACCAACCACGACAGTGCGACTCCGATCGCTACTCTTCGGGAGCGCTCGACGCGCTTGGAACAACAAGCCGTGCGCACAGACCCCTCGCAGTGGCGAAGCCCAGACTTGGTGGGCGAGCGTCGCTTCGCATATGACGATGCACCACAGAGAACCTTCCACTGGGGCTTAGGGGACTCTGCCTTCGCCTTCACTGTAAGCGGGCACAGCAATGACTCTGTATACGTCCTCAAGGATTACGGGAAGGCCGTTGGCCTCGTTCGCGGCGAGATGCCCGACGATGCCGACATGGAGCGACATCTCATGCCCGGGCGCTCAGTTACTCCGCGGGTCGGTCAAAGCGTCATACTGATGAATGAGCACGGTCGGCTCGCCGTTGTTGAGATCATCGACATCGGAAGGGACACCTCGGAGATCCCCTATACCGCGCCGTATGTTACCTTCCGATGGCGAGTCATCGCGTCCTCTTGATCCGTAATAGTTCAAGATTCCCGCCACCTGCTCATCGCGCTCCGAGTGAAGGATCGCGAGTAATGCAGAACCAATGCACGCTAGGGCCAGAGGTTAAAACGCATACCGGAATATCACCACGTTTCGGTACATAAAAACCTCTCAATGGTGGTTCGACACGATCCCACTTCAGGTCCGAAACCTGCGCAATTACCTCGAAGTCCAAACCGATGACTGGCTTCCCACACGAGCGCGTTCCCGACGATGTGAACGTCCAGCAAACCAGCAACGCAGGCAAAACCCGACCGTCAGAGGACACCAGAGACATCTGGATCCATCTGCCTATCGGGCGATAGCGTCACTCCTTGCATCTACGTGCGCCGTTTTCAACTAGACGCATTCCTATCGAAACCAGCCTCCGCACCCACGAAGTACCCCTAATGGTATTAGCAGCCCGCAAAAGAGGATCGTAGGGCCTGTCAGCCGACCAATCTCGGCATGGTGTCCTGCCCCTGGCTAGCCAGTGACCCGAGGGTGTTGCCCCCCTCTACCGCAGAGGTTATAGGCCAAGGCCTGGGCGGGCACTTTCTCGATGGTCTAATAAGTGGGCCGGAGTTGTCTTTACAAGGATGTGGCATAGATTAGCGCGTGGAGTGCTTGCCTGAGTTGGACTTAGGGTTATGAGACTCCTAACGGGCACTCTAGCCCGCGCGCTGGCGCGCCAAGTCAGGGCAACGGACCCTTAGGATTTGGACAGTGAAATTGAGCTCGACCAATAATCGCTAGTTATAGATACCCCAGGTAGAGCGGGCTACGATCCAACGCGTCTTCCAGCTCACGAACGATGAGGGATCGAAATTTGACTCGAGCACCTCGACACTCATGATCTGCGTCGCCGGGAGTGACAACGTATGCGACGCCCCGCTGTCGCTGTCGAAATCCCAGAAGTGGTATCGCGGTGTCTGATCGTGAGCACTCCGACTGGGGCCAAAATCCATCGGTGCGCACCGGCGAGTTAGGATGGCCCCACCGTCTTCTTTGGAGCTAAACTCCACGCATACCTCTTGAAGATTGGTAATCGCTTGAATAATTTCTTCGTGATTAGGCAGTTCCATCCCTTGAGCCTCTTTCTTTGAAATCGCAGAGCCTATCGCCGAGGAATGACTCCATTGGAACAAATAGTAGTGAAAAGGTCCTCCACAATTGATTCTAAGTTGATATGAGTCGTTCAGCGACGCTTTTACGAATTAGAGGATATTTGTGGCCCTCAACAGATTCCCGAACGTTATTCGACAGAGCCCCGTACCGCTCTCAAGACAAGTAATTCAGTCGACCCGAAACCACCAATCGGAATTGAATAGAATCACTTCGAAATGCACAAAGACGCTGCGCTCGTCACTCTGCAGAGTGCCCATCACCGGTTCAGGATACACTATCTTTAGATTAAGAAGGGCCGCAAAATCAGTGCTCCCTAAGACGATTCGAGGCCTAAGTGTTTGAACTGAAATACGAAGAGTACCTAGATTGGCATAAGACTGCACAAAAAACGTTCCTTACGCCTGCGTTGACCACAGCACTGCGGCTTGTCGAAGAACTGCTAGACCATAGCGTCGACTCAGTAGACCGCGGGCGCTTTCGCATCTCCACAAGTCGGGTCAAGTCGGCGCAACGATCTTTCGCCAAATTGAATCGCCAGAAGTATGTGAGTCAAATTGACGCACTGGACGACGTGCCAAGAGCGATTGACGATTTGGTGGGTCTGCGACTCATCTGCAACAACCTCTCGGACATAAACACTTTTCAAGAGATCATCGGTGAACTGCCGATAGAGAGTCCGACTACACCTCAGTCACTCACAGTGGAGCCTGATTCGCATCGCGACTACTTCGCCAGTCCGAAGCCTTCTGGATACCGCGCTTACCACGTAAATCTTGTTGTGCCCGTCCCGCATATGAAGGGAAACAGACGCGTTCGGGTCGAGGTTCAAGCACGAACATTACTCCAAGATGGTTGGGGCGAATTGACTCACGAGGACACGTATAAGCCTGGCTCCACGGTGCCGGAGTGGATTGTTGGAATGTCACTTCGTATGGCGGAATTGTTGGCTGCCGTGGATAATATCGCGCAGGATCTACGCACCGGCCTTGACGTCGAGGCACAACGTTCGGTGCGTGAAGTTGATCTTCAGCCGCTCGACACAGCGGTCGGCTTGGTCACGAATGAGGCCGATGCGGTAGTCATACCTACTTCGCGTGAAAGCACATCCGTATCGACATTGAATGACCGGACTACGACAGTTCCGAAACGCGATCGTGAGGCCGAGATTAAAGCAGCGCTCATCAGTGAGACGGTGTCAGCGGTTCGCAAACTAAGAAAGCCTCTAGCACTGGCTGTCCTTTCGCAGCGACTGACGCTGGTATTCGGAACGGAGATCACCCGTGTATGGGCGAATTTCGGAGGATTCAAAAGCTTCCTTGAGTCTGTGGCCCCGGAGGCTGAATTGTCTGGGCCTGCCCCCGGCTACATTCATCCTCCGAACACCCCGATCCCCGACGGATGGACGACAGAGGACACTGGTACCGGAGTCGTGCCAGGTATAGCCCGAGAACTCCGAACATACGAAAAGGCGCTGCCCCTCATTGGCCCAGAAAGGATAAACCAAGTGATTGTGGCCGTCGCGAACGTGTTGCAGACCCTCGAGTTGAGCCATGCCCGCGCAAGCAACCTCTCAGTCTCGGAAATCGACAACCTAGCTCGCCAAGCACGTTCTGATGCCGAACAGCGCGGTCAATTGGTGGTCCGCCCGCACGCAACATATGTGCTGCAGGCAGCAAGCCGAGTCGGACGGATTCTGCCATCAACTAACGCTGATGACCTCCGCCAGATTCTGTTAGATCAAATTCTCCAGAAGGCTGAGTTTAACGGCCTAATTAGCAATTCCTCTGATGCGGAGCAGGAAGTCCGCGATTGGCTTGGCTTAGAGTCTGCAATGGTGCCCAATCAGGAGAGAAATTCCTGACAGGTAGGCGAACAACACCGGCCCCTCGACCAACTCTCTCAGACGTTTCTCGATTGTCGAGAGAGCCAACCTGCAAAATTACGAAGCGGTCTGTGTCAGCAGATACGATGTTATTTTCGGCGATGAAGCGCCCAACCACAGTTTTCGAACATCCGAGAGCCCGCCTGCGGATCAGGCCGACTCGAGCCGCTCCGTGTCGAATCACTCTTCTCGCTTCCGATTCAGAATTTGCATGGAAACTTCAACCCACGTTGTTCGGCCCCTCACAATACATCTCGTAGAGGCAGCTGGACACCTTGGGTTAAGACCCTATCGTGTAAATGGCATAGGATTTTCCGAAATGCGAGGACCTCTTCTGGGCCATTCAGTCCAGATTCGAGCGCCGACGCTTATCTACATCATTATGTGAACATTGGCAGAGATCCGTTCTATCGCCAGGGACAGAAATGCCCGGTATGCCAAAGCATTCCGGGCATCTCCGACGGCCTAGGCAACGAGCCTTATTACACGTTAAAGCGGAACTCCACCACGTTCCGTAACCGATCAACTTTTCGATGCTCAGCTTCTGACGGTCGTACCTCACAATCAGAAGGTTCTCCGACATTTGCGGCGATCCTTGACGTCGAACAGCGAGGATTCCTCCTCTGGCGTGGCATTACCTACCTGGCCTAAACTCCTGAAAGAATTCGCCAATTGATACCGTATTCATGTGCTTGGAACGTCACATTGTGGCGAGCCTCAAGGCGTACGGAAAATGTCTACACGTCCACCACGCCTACTTGAGAATCCAGCTCGCAGCAGTCACTGGATTGGTGTTTAGCCAGGCACGCTCGGTTACATCGTCATACAACACGACGCGCGCTTTCTCCTTCAATAGGCTGGAGACATACGGGTCTGCCTCATACCCCGCTGCTCGGGCGAATTTGACCCGAAGCTCGTCGCTCGTGAGCCCAGCTTCACCAGAGCCCCTTCGCCAGTAAAGAATGAGATCAGCATCGGTATTAGACAATAGCCCGTCGACAATCGCCCGCCACCACCATCGATCTGTCTCGCCTAGAGAACAGCCGAACACGATGAAGAGGTCGGTCATGGGGAACAACGCCCCGTACTTGACTTTATTCTGGGCCCAGTACGGCTTCGACAGGCGCTGCGCTTCGCGGCTGTTCACCTCATCGATCCCAAACAGCAGCGAACGTGGAGTGTGTTGCACGCCGTGCGGATGGACTACGTCGGCCACGATGTAGGACTCCATGTAGAACTGCTGCCGCTCGCGGGCTCCCGCATGACCCCGCGGATTCGGATGGAACTGCATGTTTCGATCGGACCACTTGTGTGGATGCGGATCGAACTGACTTTGATCAAGGTAGACAAAGTCATCCAAGAGAGCCGTGTAGTTGAAGTTGATGAACTTGAAGTTGAGAAGATGCCCGATGTTGATTCGCTGTGGTAATCGCATCATGTTGTACTCATCCGGGTCTTCGATGTCGCCCAAGAACTCGGTGAAGTGAGCCATTGTTTGCTTATGTGCCACTGCTCTCTCGCCTAATCGAGCCAAGAGTTCAGGCGTAGCCACCTGGTCCAGGAACGTCGAAAACTCCTGCTGAACGGCTTTCAGGTCCGCAGCAATGTTCCCAGGCCTGATGCCGTCAACGGTAAGCAGCTCCCCAATGGCAAACTCGATATCACTCCAGTTCTCTGCGCCCTGACGGCGCAGGCGTTCCATTCGCTCCAAGATCCGATTCGCAGAGTCAAATCTTCGATACTTCAAGTAGTGGTAGAAGGACTCGAACCGGGTGTCGGTGGAGGATTCCAAGCTCGACAAGGCCTGAATGTCGAAGCCATTGCCCACAAGCGCCATGATGTTGTACTGGACTTCGGCATTATCAAACCGACTTTTGAAATCTTCGTACGACATCAGCGATCCCCTCGTGTTGGTCAGCCACAGATTCCCTCATTCCTTCATGAGGGCCTATCCTGGTCCCCGCATTCGATTCTGCCAGAAGTCAGGGACGAAATCCGCGACTTTTACCGCGGCGTTGCCGAGGCTGCCGTGCCGTGAATGCGCTGAGTCGACCAAATACCTGAGAGCTGATCGATGGATGGACGATTACGATTTCATGAAAGGGTAAACCGGAAATCGACAACTCGATGAAGCGGAACTCCACCAAGTTCCGCACATACGGCAATCTGAGAAGAAGCTTCGAACCGCCCGGTATGTCCCGGCCATAAGAAACTGCCGCAGTCCGGTCGTGAGCGACTTGTGTTGACTTCGACGCTTGCGTACCTCGGGGCGCTCCCACGAGATTCACGGCGGATGTGGTTTGGTAGCACTATGAACAGCACCGATCGCCCCCAGGAGAAACCTCCCATCGACGCGCCAATCACCTCCTCTGGTGAAGACGACCTCGGGCGTGCGCCAGTTGCGCACGACTTCGCAGAATCCATCCGGGAACTCGACACGAGCCAGGGACTCGTGGTGGGCATCTTGGGGCCGTGGGGGCACGGCAAAAGCTCATTCATCAACCTGATGCGCGAACAGTTCGAGACCGAGCCGGCTCTTACTGTCGTCGACTTCAATCCTTGGATGTTCTCCGGTTCGAACCAGCTCGTCAATTTCTTCTTCACCGAAATTGGCGCTGAACTCAACGTTCGCAACAAAAGCCGATTCGGAAAGACAGCTGACTGGCTCGCCCAGTACGCCGGCATCCTTAAACCTGTCTCTCAATTCATTCCCATCCCGGGTGCCGCGGCCGCTGGAGAGGTGGCCGCATCTGCCATCGCGGGGTTGGCAGACACGACCAGCGCAGATCGCAGCGCGAAGAAGGTACGTGAAGAAATCACCAAGGAGCTCACAGCACTCACACAACCGATCGTGGTCGTCATCGACGACATCGACCGACTTACCACAATCGAAATCCGTGAGATCTTCAAACTCGTCCGTCTGACAGCCAGCTTCCCGAATATCATCTATGTTCTCGCCTTCGACCGAGAACGCGTGGAGCAAGCCCTCACCGAAGACAGCATGCCAGGACGGGCGTATCTCGAGAAAATCGTCCAACTGAGCTTCGATGTTCCGCAGGCACCCGAGAAGCTGCTTCGATCCCAGATATTCGCAGAACTGAATCGTATCCTCGCCCCCGTTGCGAACGCCACGATCGATGACAGCCGATGGAGTGACGTCTACTGGGACGTGATCGATCCGCTGTTCTCGAACATGCGTGATGTCACGCGTTACGCGATCTCCGCACGGTCAACGATCAAGAGTCTTGGCAATCAAGTCGATCTTGTCGACCTCCTCGCAATGGAGGCGATTCGTGTCTTCCGTCCCGGACTTGCCCAGCAGCTATCGAAGCTCAGAAGCGAGCTGACCAGAACACGAGACATGATGGGGCGCAAGGACGATCGGGCACAGAAGTCCATTGCTGCATTGCTCGCGAAGTTCCCTGATGACGACGACGTGATCCGGGCACTCTTCAACCGTCTATTCCCGGTCACGCTGCAGTACATCGAGAACAATCGCTACGGGTCTGACTGGTTCAGCACGTGGCGAACTAGCCACAGAATGGCACACATAGATTTCCTCAACCTCTATTTCGATCGGGTAGCACCAGACGAACTCGTCGCGTTCCGAATCTCCGAGAATGCTTTTGAACTACTGGGCGATGGAGCAGCGCTCAAGGAGAATCTGACCGGATTGGACCCTGAGAAACTCGAGACCGTTCTCGAAGGGCTCGCCTCGTACGAGGAAAAGTTCACCACCAGCATGATCGTCCCAGGATCAATCACGCTCCTGAACCTCATCGACGCCATTCCGGAGAAGATGCAGCGAGGATTCTTCGATATCGGACGCCGAAATATCACCGTTGGCCGCGTTGTCCTTCGACTTCTCCGTCGCGTGGAAGCCGAGGCAGAGCGTGAAGCGCTGGTTACACAGATCCTTGCGGGCGTCGAGACCTACTCTTCACAACTGGACTTCATACATAGCGTCGGATACCGGGAGGGAGCTGGTCACAAGCTCGTGAGCGAAGCGTTCGCCGAGCAGATTCAGACCGAGTTTGTTGAACGCGTGAAGAATGTTCCGCCTGCAGATGCCGCGCGTGAATGGGATGCCTGGCGAATCTACGATGCCGTTCAAACTCAGACCGGCCAGCCGCCGCTGAACCCAAGCGATGACCCCGTCCTTCTCAAAGCTGTAGTGCACTCACTAAAATCAACCGCGCGATCGCAGTCGATGGGCTCTCGACAGGTCAAGTTTGAGGATCGTCTTGCTTGGGAGCTTCTGGTCCAGACATTCGGATCTGAATCTGCAGTGAAGATGGTCGTGAGTAATGTGCGCAAGGCGCTGGGAGATGACGAAGCTCTCCAACTCGCAGACAAGTACCTATCGGGCTGGCGACCGGAGAGCTTCTAGACTTGGCGCTCACGAACCAACAGAATCAGTTTGTCGTCAACTATTACCCAAAGTCAGGAAGATCGACCCCAGATCAGACGGTGTTTTTACACATTAAATCTAAATTCAGCCACGTTCTGCAACCGAATAACTTCTGGAGTTTCCGCTCGCTGCCGGAGCCGTCCACTGTGCACGAAAGAATCCGCGGACCATGCGGCGTTACAACGGGCCGCAGCACAAACCGGCGAAGTCCGCCGGGTGCGACGTACCGGGGGCGTTGGTGTTCGATCCAGTCCCGATGAGTACATGTGCATGTGAATTCACAATTGCGCGAGATATTTGCTCGTCCGCCTTCAGCGTCAAACCATGAGAAAAGCTGCAATGTCGTCATATCTTCCTGATGAAGTTTGGCATAGCTCCAATCGCCCCATTGGCGCATTGCTCAACTTCGCCATGGTTCCCTCTAAACCATGAGCTTCTCCTGACATCGGTAAAACTAAGCCACGCCTGCATCGGTGCCGCCTGGTTCGTAGAACTTTTCACATGTTCGCCGGGCATCAGAGTCTCCCAATGCCCAACACCGACAACTCCCAAATCTGTCCTTTTCCCTCCACGACTAACCGCTCGTCTTGGCATTGGAATTGTCCAAGCCCAAACATCATGAACAGGATCCGATGAACCATTAATGACATGAATGATCACAGTGCTCTAAGAGGTCACGACTTCATTCCATATCGATATTCGGCGAACTTCAGCGTGCGCCTCGCGAGCCGCGCGTTTTCGTTCCGCCTGCGATTGTTCTCGAAGCTGTATCTCTAGAGCCTTCTGGGCAGACTTTCGATCTTTGCGTTCAATAAGGAATAGGACAGCAGGGACAGATGCGGCAAGAATGGAGCCGACCGCTGATATCCCCGTCCAGACAACGGATGGCATGGTCCTGGTTACTTTCGGTTTCGGAGGAATATGAATTAGGCCCGACGAATTCATATATCAAGATTGAATTCTTGCGACTACTAAAGTATTTCGAAGACTCTCGTCTAAGCTTTAAAGATTAGTCGATGATGCTTTTCTGCGGAGGACAACGTTTCTGCTATCTACAAATCGCAGGAGTAGGGGTGGCGTTAACAATTGATTTACTCTCACACGACCGGTCAGGGTGTGGAAGTGACGAGATTTCACACCTTCTTGCAAGAAGAGAAGTACCTTCAAGCGCTATTCTGCATCCGCCAAGTTCAAGAACTATGAACTGTCTTGCATTGGCCGTTTCTTTCCAAATGCTGGTAACGGATCAAACCTCGATCCATCGACAAGAAATGCCACCCTAAACATTTTCACGTAGGATGGCATTTCGGCTGAATCAGGTGGAGAATTTAAACATTAAATCTAAATTCCACCGAGTTCCGCTACAAACCAACCTCTGACGATGAGTAGTCAAGTTGCCAGCGCTAATCATCCCGCGGGTCAGAGCGTTGCTCTGATCCGTTCGTACAGTGCACGGCCGAGACCAGGTGCGCATAGCCACCGGCGACGCAAAGGAGCATTCTCACCGCGATGCGGTCGGCCAGCTATGACCGAGGATCGCAGTTGAAAAGCAAAGCGCGTCGCTCGCTCCTGAGCACCGCGATCGGGCGCAGAAGGATCTCAGATAGAGGTTGCCAGGTCATCGCCGGTTATCGAGCGCCGACTGTTTCGATGTCGTGTACGCGGTGTGGGCGGCGAGAATAGCCGTCACGGAGAGTACAGCGACGCTCAACGCAATCACCGGCAGGTGATCGATCAGCAGCATCGCGGCGATCATGATCCCCACCAGCACGGCTGCTGCGATGAATCGTGACCGTGCGAGGCGTCCGAATCGGGACCGGAGGAACAGCAGGTTTCCTGCCAGGTATACGAGCGGACCTGCGGCCGTCACGAGAACGATTGCGGGCGTGAGGTGGTCGTGGGAGAGCCGCAGCTCGATGGAGACGGCGACGAGGATCGCGCCCAAGACCATAAAAGCATGCGCATAGGCGTAGGCCGACCTTAGAGCACCCGTGGAAGAATCTCCGCCTTGCGTATCTGGCCCGGCGAGTGCGAAGTAGTTCCACCAGAGCACGAACAGCGACGCGAAGCCGACGACCATGCTCAACGCGAGTGACGGGGTGAGCTGCCCGTGGGAGACGATGCTGCCGCCCATGAGTAGGATGGATTCGCCGAGGGCGATGATGAAGACGAGACGGTTGCGCTCGGCCAGGTGCTCGGCGTCGGTGTCCCACTGGTGCATGGGGGCTGCGCCGATACCGGGGATCCGATAGTGGGCCAGCGGGGCCGCGTAGTCGATGAGCACCGCGATCAACCAGAGACCCAGCCGCCATTCGAGGGGCAGTGCCGCACCGAGGACCCAGAACATGCCGGCCAGCAGGGTCCACAGCAGCAGCATGCGGTAGTTGGCTGCGAGCTGGTGGCCGCGGTAGGCGATCATCATGAACACTGGACGAAGTATGCCCATGAACAGGTAGCACCCTACGAACAACCATGCTCCATCGCCGAAAGCGTTGGGGATGGCTATCGACATGCCCAGTGCGGCAAGCATCAGCATTCCGGAGAGCAGCTGCACCGGGGTGCGGCTCGGATCCAGCCAGTTCATCGCCCAGGCGGTGTAGTTCCACCCCCACCACACGGCGGCGAACACCACGATGGTCTGGGCAGCGCCTTCCCAGGAGAGGTGCTCGATGAGCAGGTGCGAGAGCTGGATGATGGCGAAGACGTAGACCAGGTCGAAGAAGAGCTCAACGGGGCCAACCTCGGATCGGCGGTGCCCGGTGCGGGCGAGCGGGACGGTATTCATGGTTGGCGATCCTCGTATATGCGTGTCGTATGGGGGTCTCGAAGGCGACATCACCGAGCGGGCGTTCATCTGTCTGGACGCCGGATCGAGATGCAAGTGCCGACTCTCAGCCTTCGCGGATTGTCATCTTCACGAGCTTGTCGCCGTCGATGTCGAAGACGAACTTCGACCGACCGTTGGCGTGGTTGGAGCGCCAGTCGCCGATGACCGCAATTGAACCACCTACGCTCTCGACTTTCTCGACGGTGAGCGTGCCGTGTGAGCCGATGAACTCTTTGTCGCTCCAGGTTTTGATCTGATCGCGTCCAGTGAAGTCGCGGCCCCAATCGTCGACGGCTCCCTGCGGAGTGAAAGCGTCCAGGAAGGCTTGTTCGTCGTGGTTGTTAACCGCGGTGATAAACGAGGCCACTGGTTCGGGGATAGTCGGTGCTGCCATGAGATACTCCTCTTTTCGTGGGGTCGAGCTCAGCGAGTGGTGTAGCCGCCGTTGGCGAAGATCGTCTGGCCTGTGATCCACCAGCCTTCGGAGGCGAGGAAGCGGACGATCGGGGCGATGTCTTCGATCTTAGTGAGCTGGTTGCCCATGCCCTGGGACTTGTGGAACTCTACCCGCTCGGGGGTCTCCTGGCCGTAGAAGAACGGCGTGTCCATCGGACCGGGCGCGATCGCGGTGACGGAGATGCCGCGGTCGGCGAACTCCTTGGCCGCGGCGCGAGTGAAGTGCTCCACCGGCGACTTGCCTCCGGCGTAGGTTGAGTAGCCGTCGGTGAACGCGGCCAGCAGCGCGGTGACGATGGTGATGATCTTGCCACCGTCGGCGAGGTTCTTGCCGGCCTCCTGGATGAAGAAGTAAGCGGCCTTGGAATTGATGTCGAACATCGAATCGTACTCGTCCTCGGTGGTCTCCATGATCGGCTTGCGCAGCACCTTGCCCGCCGTGTTCACCGCGACATCGATCGTCCCCAGAGCCGCCTCAGCGTCGGCGAACAGTTCGGCCACGTTCGCCGGAACCGTGAGGTCCCCCTGAAACACCGCGCCCTTGCCTCCAGCCGCTTCGACGGCGGCCAGCGTCTGCTCCGCGTCCGCGCGACTGGAGTCGGAGTTGTAGTGGATCGCGACGTTCGCGCCGCCCTCGGCCGCTTGGCGGGCGATCAACCCGCCGAGGTTCTTCGCGCCGCCCGCGATCAGAACGTTCTTGCCCTTGAGTGTGTGCTCAGCCATGATATTCCCTCTGTATCGTCAGTATGCAACAGTATCATCCTGCTACATAAGCTAACATAGCATCATGACAGTAACGCCGACAAGCCATACACGGGAGCGATTGATTTCGGCGGCTGCCGACCTCATCGCTGCCGCCCCCGGGGAGGAGTTCTCGCTACGAGCGGTGTGCGAGACGGTCGGGGTGAAGATGCCGACGCTGTACCACTTCTTCGGCTCCAAGCAGGGGTTGATCGATGCGGTCATTAAACATGGTTTTGACCTGTATCTGGGCGAGAAGTCTTCGATGGAGTCGTCCGGGGACCCTATCCAGGACATCCGCGTCGGATGGGACGCCCACGTCGCCTTCGGCCTGGCCAATCCCGGCTTCTACTCACTCATGTACGGCAAAGTTCAACCAGGCTACTCCCCTGAAGCGCAGTCGCGGCCAAGCGAAATCCTCCTCGGCCTCACGACGCGCGCAGCCACGCAGGGCCGGCTCGCCGTTTCTGCGCAGCAGGCTGCGGCACACATCCTCGTGACAAATATCGGTGTCACTCTGCGACAGATCGTCTTGGCAGCGCCGGACCCTACCCTCTCTCAGGCTGTCCGTGAAGGTGCTATCTCAGCGATCACCGGTGCGGGAACACGACCCGACAACCCGATCACCACCGCCATCGAGCTCGCCGCAGCACAACCAGACGTCCTTGGCAGGGCAGAGACCCAGCTCCTCATCGAATGGCTCGGCGGGCTGAGCAGGGCGAACGAAAAGCGGCAGTAGGCCAGTGCGACGAACTTCGGAGAGAACTGCAGCTGTTCGGAGGGTAGCCAAGACATCTCCTCTCAAGCCAATTCTGCGCCCATGGGCGGGACTCGCGTCCCCGTAAACAGAATGCTTAGTTCAAGGCGAGTCCGTCGTAGAAGTGCTCGATCCACCGATCATCGGGGACATGGAGTGTGGCTCTATGCAGTCGTCCTCAGCAAACGCCAACGGGGCGCTCAGCCTCCTACACTTAGGGACCACTGTGGATAGCTCACGCAAACTTTTTCCTGAGAGACGAAATCAACCGAATCGACCAGGTAACGACAGAATACCGTTTAGCATCTGGAACCTCACCAGACATTAGATTGAAAAGCGGAACTCCACGACGTCGCCGCACATACCAACCTTTGCTTGCGGTGTTGCGAGGGGTTGTCGTTAGCGGCGTCGCTTGCCCCTCTTCTTCGGCTTCCTACTCGGATTCTGCCTGGCGGTCGCTCTTCGCGCCGACGGTGGGGTCGGACGACTCATTACAGCCGGAGGGATGAGGCCCATCTCCACAATGAGGCTGTCAAGCTCTTTGTTCTCTACCGGAGGCGAGTTGTCATAACGGATCGATACGATGCGCTGCTCCTCATCGAATACCACCATGAGCGCACGATCCGACTGAATCTGGTGCTTCTTCGCGAATCCGTAGGTCGCGAGCCGGGTGCTAGCCTCTTGGATAGACATCTTTCGAGGTTTGGAACCCATGAACAACGTCGGGTAGCCCCACGCTCCGGCGAACGCCATCATCGAATTGTGGTGGAGGCCGTCCTGCCGTGTCATCAACGCCAAGCGTTCGACCATCTCACCCAGCGACTCCTGCGACTCCTCAGCAAGGTTCAACAGATCGGCGCTGAAGCGGAACCACCCCGGCTTGTGCCCATCCTGAAGGAAGTCTACAATCCGGGCGATGCCCGGCGGGATGCCGAAGGAAGGCTTCTCAGCTTCTACAGCGCTAGAGCCTTCCTGGAAGTAGACCCAAGCATCCAACTCATCGGTTTGAGTCATCACACGAGTGGGAACAGCCGACACCTGATACCGGCGACGCTCCTTGCCCGTGGAAGGCGCGACGCCAAGGAACTCTTCGCTTACCCGATCTGGGTCCGGTTCAACCCACAAGCCGCCGGAGAGAAACAGCATGAAGAGATCGAGCTCGTCGACGGCTGAGAACTTCAGCGACACTTCTGACTCTGTACGACGTCGCAGATAGAGCAAGAACTCCGTGGGCCTATCGATGACCTCGGCAATGACGCTCAGGTCGTGCAACGTCACGAGCCAAGGGAAACGATCGCTTCCCACGACCTTGGCACGCACGAGTTCGTCCAAGGCAGTGGACAGCGGGCCGAAGTCGTCGAGGTAGACAGTCACCGAGCGAATCTCGTGGATCTCCGAGAGATCCAGCCATTCGCGATTCTCAAGCCACAGCCCGTGATTGGTTCGGATATGGTTCTCAAGCCTGAGTGCCTGGTCAGTCGCGCTCCCGACCGTCTCCCGCAGGTCGGCAGACAACCTCTGGACATGCCCACGCCGGGCGTGACTGGAGATGCTCTTTGCCTTCACTTCTACGCAGATCGCGACATCCTCGATGATGAATAGCCCATCTGCTTCAGTCTGCTCGGCGATCGAGTTGATGTCTTGCGCATCGGGTCCGAGCTCATAAACCTCGATGCCCGGATTGGCGCGGAAGTATTTGAGGTTCGCGTGGGCTGCATCTGAGTCTAGGATGGCGGCCAGACGCTTCAGAGCGAGCTCCTCACTTACGAACATGCGGCGCTTCTCATAACGGCGAAACTTTGCGGGGGCCGCCTTGAGTGCCTCTTCGACGATCTGACGGAAGCAGTCGGTGCCGATCGGCTTGCCTGTCAGGATGTAGTTGCCGTCGGCGTCATTGACCAGCGATGCAAAGCGGAACGGGTTATCGCCGCTCAGGTACTTCGTCACTACGGCAAGCGCGTCGTCAGCGCCGTTGAACGCCAGGCTGAACCGATCCAGAACGGCCTGGGTCCGCTCTGCCGGCACACCCGAAGCTGCGGCAACCTCTTGAACAGTGATGGTTGCGCGCTCGCCAGGAAACTCCAACAAGCTCATCAAGGCGGAGCGCGCGTCCTCTTCAAACGCAGGATCGTTCTTCTTCTCGGCATGCTGTTCGAACATCTCGCCGACGGTGTCGCGGATAGCGAAGAACTTCTCCCCGTGGACGCGAATGATTGACTCACGCACGGCGCAGAAGTCCTCGTAGCTGAAACCAAGCGTCTCGGGGAGCAAATCACCGAGGTGGCGCGATGAGAACAGCTCCTCGTTGATCTCGTCATGGATATGCGCGTACTGCATGAACCGCACTGTCAGATCGTGACTGACGAATTGGGCGGACAACATGGTCAGCGGTCCGAATTCGTTTCGATCACCCGAACTGAATAGGGCGAAGGAGCCCAGCATCAACATTTCCCGCGCCCGTTCATGCAGGTCGGGAATCAATCCCGCAGGGCGGGTCTTGCTCGTCGGCGTCGACCTAGGCTCGCGCTGCCCCCTGGTGAGCAGAATGAGCGCAATGAGTTCGACCGCTGCTGGCATCTGATCAGCAAGGCTTTCGCGGTAGCCATCGAGGATCATCGGCATCTCGCGCATCCGCATGAGCTCGATCACGTCGAAGGCGTCAGCGTCCTTCAATGAGTCCGCGATGGCCTTGACATGCTCGGCGATTATCGTTGGGCCACGAAGTAGGTACTCCCTCGGGTTCTCCCCCTCGTTCATTCGACCAAGCATTTCCCCCATGCGTTCAAAGGCCACGGCCAGACCCTCATCATCGGCCGTGACGATTCGTCGCGAAGGCAAATCGCGACCCTGCTTCTTCTCCATGACACTCCCCTTTTGTCCATACAAACCGCAGCTATTGGATTTCTACCCCACCACGCGACCCTCCGGGCCGCCTGGGAGTTCTATTCCTCTGCCAGGAGGGTGTGGTGTTGAGTGGCGCAGGAGGCAAATGTGAAGGCACGCTCGGGGTGACTCTTTACCGACTCACACAGGATCTCATCACTCAACGGCCCTGTCAGCGTACACAACCAGGCCTAGAGTATCCAGCCGCCCATACC
The DNA here is from genome assembly GCF_053543575.1 of Glutamicibacter sp. AGC84. Classification (NCBI taxonomy): domain Bacteria; kingdom Bacillati; phylum Actinomycetota; class Actinomycetes; order Micrococcales; family Micrococcaceae; genus Glutamicibacter; species Glutamicibacter sp. AGC84. Next base: position 318,906 of record NZ_JBLVOC010000005.1, on the reverse strand, counting down.
AGTATCTGTCAGAGTCTTCACCATGGCAGACACGCCAGGACCGATCTGGCCGTCCTTGATAAACTTCATGGACGGGCTGAACACCTCCCATCACCGCAGGACTCCTTCACCGCGCGCTCAGCAACAGAATAGGATCGGGACTGTTCCTCTGTCGATGGGCACAGCACTTCCGATCGATCAAATCTTTGATCCTGAATCTGAAGACCAGTCACGGATTCAATACCCCGATTGCGGAGACAAATGCGCCGGACCCGACAAACGGATCCGGCGCATTCGCAAGAGGTTAAAGCGAAACGCGACTACACGTTGAAGCGGAACTCCACCACCACGTCGCCACGGATAACAACCTCTTGGGCACGGGGCACCACTTTCTATATATGCAACTAGTTGCTAGCTTGGAACCATGAACGACGCAGAACCGAGCGAGCACCAGAACGTCACCGCCGTCGAAGCACAGCGACTGCTTGACTCGATGCCGCCTCGACCGCAGCGAGTCTTTACTACCGGTGACCATCTGAGCGCGTTTGCCACGATCGTCCTCTCTTTCACGTCCGGGCTCCTCGCGCTGAGCGGATTTCCCTGGTGGGCCGTCCCACTCACTTTGGGCGCAATCGTCACGTCAAACGTCTGGATCTCCAAGCGACTGAGCCAGCCGAACGAGCCCAGACTAAAGGGGACCTTCATCTCCGCGGCTTTCGCAGTTTGGCTCCTGATACCCACCTGGCGGGGCCTCGTACATGGCGAGTCGATTCCGTTCCCTGAAGCGTTCATCTTCGCGGGCTTGGCACCTGCGGCATGGCTGGTGTTCTATGTCGTGCTTCTGATCCGCCGCTGACATGTCATACGCAGAGATCGATGCGCATCTGGTCGCGCCCAAGCGATTCGTCACACTGTCGCACCTGAGCCAGGTCGAGCAAGCGGACTACCCGGCGCTGCAGGAGACAACAGGCCTGTCGATGCCCGATCTCTCGAAGATCCTTCGCGACCTGGAGGATCGCGGCCTGGTGGAAATCTCCAAGGAGCGCAAAAACCTGTACGGAACAACGCTGGTGCGGCTGACGCCAGAAGGCAGAGGAACGTTCCGCGAGCTGGTGGCCACCCTCAATCGCATTGCCGGAAGCTGAGTCTTGCAGACAGTGTCATCCTCGAAGATCGGAGCGCGATGAGTGCCCAGGACTACCGCCGCATCGGCGAGGCTTTCAGCCTCCTGGAGAACGCGCTGCTCGACATCCTCTGCAGTGGAGCGGACACGGGATCCTCGAACGCGCGTGCACAACGCGCGACTGCGACGTGGGGCGGATATGAACATGATGGTTGCGAGTGCTTCCTGATCTCGGTCGCGCCTGCAGATGGGGCTCCGACCATCGAGCACGACGGCGGTCCCCTCGCCATGGCCGAAGTCGCTGATGGAGCAGAAACGCTTGGGCTTCTCGAGCTCTGGGTCGTTGATGGGCGTCTGCACTCCGTCAACTACATGCCATTTGGCGACGAGCATGTCGCGCTACCCGCGCCAGAGGAGTACACGATCACACTGATCGATTCAGAGTGAGATGGATGGCGTCAGGGTCCGAGCGACTCGCAGCCATAGGCTAGTTCGAAAATCTAAATTCGACGACGTCGCCGTCCTTCATGATGTATTCCTTGCCTTCGATGCGGGCCTTGCCCGCAGACTTGGCATTAGCCACCGAACCAGCGGCAACGAGGTCGTCGAAGCCGATGACCTCGGCCTTGATGAAGCCGCGCTGGAAGTCGGTGTGGATGACACCGGCTGCCTCAGGCGCGGTGGCGCCCTTGGCGATGGTCCAGGCGCGGGTTTCCTTCGGGCCAGCGGTCAGGTAGGTCTGCAGGCCCAGGGTGTCGAAGCCGACGCGGGCCAGCTTGCCCAGGCCGGACTCGACGATGCCGGCATCTTCCATCATTTCGGCCGCTTCGTCTTCTTCCAGTTCAGCCAGTTCGGATTCGAACTGGGCATCCAGGAAGATCGCCTCGGCAGGGGCAACCAGCTCGGAGAGCTTGGCCTGCATCTCGGTATCGGCCAGGCCGGCCTCATCGGTGTTGAACACGTAGATGAATGGCTTGGTGGTCATCAGCTGCATCGGCGCGAGCTCTTCAAGGTCCACGCCCTTGGTCTTCGCGGCGGCGAACAAGGTGATGCCTTCTTCGAGCACCTTCTGCGCGTTGAGCACTGCGTCCAGGAACGACTTCTCGATCTTCTTGGTGCGCAGTTCCTTTTCCAGGCGAGGCAGCTGGTTCTCGATGGTCTGCAGGTCCGCGAGGATCAGCTCGGTAGCGATGGTCTCGATATCCGAGGCCGGGTCCACCTTGCCGTTCACATGGATCACGTCGTCATTCACGAATGCGCGGGTGACCTGGCAGATCGCATCAGCTTCGCGGATGGTCGCCAGGAACTTATTGCCCAGGCCTTCGCCTTCCGAAGCGCCCTTGACGATGCCGGCGATATCCACGAAGGAGACGGTCGCAGGCAGGATGCGCTCGGAATTGAAGATTCCGGCGAGCACCTTCAGCCGCGAGTCAGGCAACGGCACGACACCCACATTGGGCTCGATGGTTGCGAACGGGTAGTTGGCTGCCAGCACCTGGGCACGGGTCAGCGCGTTGAACATGGTGGACTTGCCGACGTTTGGCAGTCCGACGATTCCGATAGTAAGAGCCACGGGAGGAAATTCTACCTTTTACTAGTGATGAGCGCGCAATGGTGTACTGGCGCTTGAATTCTTATGGAGAAATCAGGCCTGCGGGCGGGCGTGTCCGCCCAGGGCACGTTCCTCGTCCCCGGCTTCCTTGAGCTTTCCGCGGATTTCCTTGGGCAGCGAGAAGATGATGTCTTCCTGCGCGGTGGTGACCTCGGAAACGTCGGTGAAGCCGTACTCTGCCAGCAGCGCCACGACTTCGCGGACCAGCACCTCTGGCACCGAGGCACCGGAGGTCACGCCGACGGTGGAGACGCCCTCGAACCAGGCCTCGTCCACTTCGTTGGCGAAGTCCACGCGGTAGGAAGCCTTTGCCCCGTGGTCCAGTGCCACCTCGACCAGGCGCACCGAGTTCGAGGAGTTCGCCGAACCGACCACGATCACCAGATCCGACTGCGGCGCAATGTTCTTGATCGCGGCCTGGCGGTTGGTGGTTGCGTAGCAGATGTCATCGCTGGGTGGATCCTGCAGGTTCGGGAAGCGCTCGCGCAGCCGGCGCACGGTTTCCATGGTCTCGTCCACGCTCAGGGTGGTCTGCGAGAGCCAGATCAGCTTGTCCGGGTTCTTCACCTGGACGGTGTCGGCTTCCTCGGGGTTGTTCACGATGGTGGTGACCTCCGGGGCTTCGCCGTAGGTGCCCTCGACCTCTTCATGGCCTTCGTGGCCGATCAGCAGGATCTCGTAGTCGTTCTTGGCGAAGCGCACGGCTTCGCGGTGCACCTTGGTGACCAGCGGGCAGGTGGCATCGATGGTCTGCAGGTTGCGGTCCGCCGCGGACTGCACCACGGCCGGGGAGACGCCGTGGGCGGAGAAGACCACTAGGGCGCCCTCGGGCACTTCCTCGTTCTCCTCGACGAAAATCGCTCCGCGGGATTCCAGCTCGGAGACCACGTGCAGGTTGTGCACGATCTGCTTGCGCACGTACACCGGAGGACCGTAGTGCTCCAGCGCCTTTTCAACGGCAACCACTGCCCGGTCCACGCCTGCGCAGTAGCCGCGAGGAGCGGCCAGCAGGACCTTGCGCTCGGTGACCGTTGGGGAGGCAGCTGCAATCTCGGCCGGGGTGCGGCGCACCCGCGGGATCCGAGGCATTGACAGCGAGACCGTAGTGGAAGTGGAAGTAGCCATACCTCTAGTCTACGAAGTGCATGCAAGTTAGCCCATGCTCATATGATGCGCGCCACCCTCCGGGGACTGTGAGATCTGCCTCCGAAGGGTGCTTGCCGGTTCAGCAGGGCAGCGAACTGGGCAGCAGCACCGGGGTGCGCACCACCGCGCCGGTGCCATCGGACCCGCGGTAGGCCCGGCACACGCCCACCGAGCGGGCGCCGAGGTTCGCCTTGATCTGGCGCAGCGCATCGGGCGAGAAGCCGTACCACTGCATGTGCATCAGCACGGTGTCCCCGGGCACCGCGGCCGAGGCCCGCGAGATGGTGATCGACTTGGATTTCACGTCCCAGTCGCGGGTGTCGCGGGACCAGGTCCAGATGGCCATCCCGCGGCTGTCGTAGCCGCAACGCACCGAACCGTCGATGGCTCCAAAAGGCGGGCGCCCGAAATTCGTGTGCACTCCGGAACCGCCCAGTTGCGCACCGGCCTGCTGGCAGGACAGCGGGCGCAGATCCGGGTGGCTGATCGAATGGTTGATCACCCATTGGCCCTTGGCCCGGGCCAGCGCGGCCAGGTCCACGCCGTAGCGCGACTTGAACGAGCCGAGGCAATCGCCGGTGGGAGCGATCACCAGGCCGATGTTGCTGCTGGCGGCGTAATCCATCACCGAGGTGAAGGCGCTCAGCGTGCGCGGGCAGTCATCGAAGGTGAGCACCACCCTCGATGTCCGGTTGGGACCGGTGGACCGCGGAGCGGAGGGCGGCTTCGGATAGGTGGTCACGTAGCTGCCGCTGACCCAGCCGGTGTACCCTCCGTAACTGGCCTTGTACCATCCGTTGGAGGCGCGGGCGTAGGCGGGAACCGTCTTCCCTTTCGGGGTGCTCAGCAGGACCCGGTAGCTGGTGGATGTGCCGGTGCGCAGATTCAGGTCATCGAGCGTGCGCACCGAAGCGGCGACCACGTAGTAGCCGCTGACGTACCCGGTGTACCCGTTGTAGCTGACCTTGTACCAGCCGTTGGAGGCACGCCCGGATACAGGAACCGAGGTCCCCGTGGGTATCTGCACCAGGATCCGGTAACTGGTCGAGGCGCCGGTGCGCATATTCAGATCCGCCGTGGTGCGCACCCGGACCGGCAAGTCGATGGATATGGCACTGGCAACGTCCACCGTTGCGGCCGGCACTGCCGCAGCCGCCAGCACGGGCATCGGGGCCGCGGCGGAGAGCGGAATGGAACCGGCCAGCAAGCTGAGCGCTGCCACCCAAGTCCACCCAGAACGCGCAATATTCTTATTCCCCAATGCCCCACGCATGGCCCTGCATCCTTCTGAAGTGCTTCCCCAATGCTCAATAGTGTCCACCCGCACATTGCCCCTCGCAATGCCCGCAGGCAGGCTTGTCCCAATCGTTGGAAAACCCCGTTTCCCCGGGTCTTGCGGGGCCAATCGGGTATGAAAATCGCCCATTGCGATACCTGCGCTCCACCTGCCGCGGCCTAGCCCCAGCCCCCGGGGATCCGGCCAGCCGTCGGTGCCATGCGGTAGTCTCACAGATGCACCAGAGATTCGACTTTCCAAGGAGCGGCACCGATGGATCCCCAAGCCCCCGCCAGTTTGCCGGCGACCGCCGGGCAGACCACCGCGGACAATCCTTGGCCGCTGCGGCTGCTCTCGGAAAAGCTGAAAATCCATATCGAGAACTCTCCGGTGGTTTGGGTTGAAGGCCAATTGCTGGAAGCCAATGTGCGCAACGGCCACGCCTACCTCACCCTGCGCGATGTCGATGCGGACTTCTCTTTCTCGGTGACCATTTGGGCCTCGACGATGCGCAAGCTGGATGCCACCCCGCAGGTGGGCTCCCGCGTGGTGGCCCAGGTGAAACCGAGCTTCTACGCGAAAACCGGCCGGCTTTCCTTGAATGCCACGGACCTGCGACCGGTAGGCTTGGGCGAGCTGCTGGTGCGCCTGGAACGATTGCGCCAGGCGCTGGGAGCAGAAGGCCTCTTCTCCCCTGAGCACAAGCGCCCGCTGCCTGTTCTTCCCCACCGCATCGGCCTGATTACCGGGCGTGATTCGGATGCGGAGAAGGACGTGCTGCGCAATGCCAGCCTGCGCTGGCCATCCGTGCAATTCAAGGTCATCAATACCGCCGTGCAGGGAATGGATGCCGCCAACCAGGTCATCGCAGCCCTGCAGCAGCTGGATGCGGACCCGGACATCGATGTCATCGTCATCGCACGTGGCGGCGGAGCCCTGGAAGACCTCTTGCCCTTCTCCAATGAGGATCTGGTGCGTGCGGTCTTCGCAGCCCAGACGCCGGTGGTTTCGGCCATCGGCCACGAAGCGGACCGCCCGATCCTGGATGATGTGGCCGATCTTCGCGCGTCGACCCCCACCGATGCAGCCAAGCGCATTGTCCCGGATCTGCAAGAAGAATTCGCCGGCTTGGAAATCGCCCGCAATCGCTTGGACCGTTCCATCAACAATCTTCTCCAGCGCGAAGCCCAGCTGCTGGCCTCGGTGCGCGAACGCCCGGTGCTGGCCAACCCGCAGGTGATGGTCACCTCCCGTGCCGAAGACCTGGAGCGCTGGAAGCAGCGCTCGACGGATCTGCTGCGCCACCGCGTGATGCGCGCCAACGACGAGATCAACCATCTGAAGAACCAGATGCGTGCCCTGTCCCCGCAGCAGACCCTGGACCGCGGCTATTCGGTCACCCAGCTGGAGGACGGAAGCATCGTGCGCGAGGCAGCCCAGGCGCCAGCAGACAGCAAGGTGCTCATCCGGGTGGCTTCCGGGCAGCTGGTTGCACGAACCCTTGAATCCCTCCCTGCCGGCGACAACGCAAGCTAATCACCACGAATACCAATTTGGAGTAATCATGACTGCACAAATCCCTGAAGACATTGCCAAGCTTTCCTACGAGCAGGCTCGCGAAGAACTGCTGGCCGTGGTCAACCAGCTCGAGACCGGCGGAGTTGCGCTGGAAGCCTCGCTGGCGTTGTGGGAGCGTGGCGAAGCACTGGCAGCCCACTGCGAGAACTGGCTCAACGGTGTCTCTCAGCGTCTGGAGCAGGCCCGCGCCAACCACGAGCAGGCCGCCGGCGAATAGCCTGTCCTCACCCGGACCTACTTCGTGGCCGCCAGCCGGGCCTTCTCCTGCTCCACATCGAAGGTGGCAACGGGCCAGTCGGGAGCGACGCGCTCCAGGGTAGCCAGCAGCAGCTCGGCGACGCACAAGCGGGCTTTCCACTTCTGGTCAGCGGGAACGATATGCCATGGTGCGCCCTGGTTATCGGTGCGGTTAATCGCCACCTCGTAGGCGGACTGGAAGTCATCCCACAGCAGGCGATCATCGACGTCGCCCGGCGAGTACTTCCAATGCTTGTCGGCACGCTCCAGGCGTGCCGAGAGGCGCTCGAATTGTTCTTCTCGGCTGATGTGGAGCATCACCTTGATCGGGTGGATGCCCTGCTCGATCAGCTGCTTCTCGAAGTCGACTATTTTCCCGTAGCGGGACTCGACCGCCTCCGGGGTGGCGAAGCCCTTCACCTTGGCGACCAGAACGTCTTCATAGTGGGAACGGTCAAAGACTCCCACTAGTCCCCCGGCGGGCAATTGCTTGGTGATGCGCCAGAGGAAGTCATGGGCTGCTTCTTCCTCGGTTGGCGCCTTGAAGGCATGGTGCTTGACGCCCTGCGGATCCAGCATGCCAAGGACGTGGCGAACAGTCCCTCCTTTGCCGGACGTATCCATTCCCTGCAAAATGAGCAGGACTGCTGGGCCTTGCCCGCCAGCTACCGAGGCGGCGAAGAGCCTCTCTTGCAGATCCGAGAGCAGTTCAGCCAGCTGCTCCATGCGCTTCTCGGCGGCCTTCTTATCCTGCGGGGCGTCGCCGGGCCACCAATCAGCATCCTTGGTTGCGCGCTCTGAAAGCTTCACGCCCGGTTCTGCACGTAGCGCTTCTAACAGGTTGGCAGGATAGGCGCTCATCATTAAGTCCTCACGCGTGTGTCGAAGTGATGCGATTCGTTGTTGCCAGCCTACTGCCACTGCAGGCGCCGTGAGAAGCGGTATTCGTCAACGGCGAAGCACCCATCACGGCTCGATGCACAGGATCGCTAAGCCTCGCGAAAGCGCCGGCAACGGGCCGATACGCCAAATCCCCAGGACACCAAATTCTCCGGTCGCAGTCGCTGGCAGGCGATATCCCTGAAGTTCCGGGGGCCGCATTCCCCGGTGGCCGCCTTAACGCACAACCGGCCCCC
>NZ_JBLVOC010000005.1:307391-310798 GCF_053543575.1 Glutamicibacter sp. AGC84 | reverse complement strand
GGTGATTCTGGGCCCGGTTCAGCATCCGGGCAGCCTATGCGCGAGCGCGCCAGTCCTCCAGGAACTGTCCGATGCGTCCAACCGCATCAGTCAGGTCGCGCACGTTGGGCAAGGTGACCAAACGGAAGTGATCCGGACGGATCCAGTTGAAGGCGGTGCCCTGGGAGATCAGGATCTTCTGCGCCTTGAGCAGTTCAAGGGCGAAGGTCTCATCGTTGTGGATCGGGTAGACCTCGGGATCCAGCTTCGGGAACATGTAGAGCGCGCCCTTGGCCTTCTGGACGCTCACGCCAGGAATCGCGCTGAGCAGGTTGTAGGCCGCATCGCGCTGTTCAAGCAGGCGTCCGCCAGGCAGGATCAAGTCATTGATCGACTGGTAGCCGCCCAAGGCGGTCTGGATTGCGTGCTGTGCCGGCACATTGGCGCACAGGCGCATGTTGGTCAGCAGGTTGATGCCCTCGATGTAGTCGCCGGCCTGGTGCTTGGGACCGGAAATAGCCATCCACCCAGCACGGAAGCCGCACACGCGGTAGGCCTTGGACAGGCCGGAGAAGGTCAGTATCAGCACGTCATCTGCCAACGAAGCGGTGTTGATGTGCACGGCGTCTTCGTAGAGGATCTTTTCGTAGATCTCGTCCGAGAACACAATCAGGTTGTGCTTGCGCGCCAGCTCGAGTATCCCCTCCAAGGTTTCCTTGGGGTACACCGCACCGGTCGGGTTATTGGGGTTGATGATCACGATGCCCTTGGTGCGATCGGTGATCTTCGCTTCCATGTCCTGAAGATCAGGAAGCCAGCCTTCTTCCTCGGTATTCATGTAATGCACCGGGGTGCCCCCGGCCAGTGAAACCGAAGCGGTCCACAGCGGGTAGTCAGGGGCGGGAATCAGGATCTCGTTGCCGTTATTCAGCAGCGCATTCAACGAGAGGGTGATCAGCTCGGAGACACCGTTGCCCAGGTAGACGTCATCCACGCCGATGGTCTGGATGCCACGGGTCTGGTAGTACTGCGAGACGGCGGTACGTGCCGAGAGAATGCCGCGGGAGTCGGAGTATCCTTGGGCGTTAGGCAGGTTGCGAATCATGTCAACGAGCACCGCGTCGGGGGCCTCGAAGCCGAACGGCGCGGGATTGCCGATGTTCAGCTTCAGGATGCGGTGTCCTTCGGACTCCATGCGCGTGGCGTGCTCAAGCAGCGGGCCGCGGATGTCGTAGAGGACGTTGTGCAGTTTCGTTGATTGTTTGAATTCTGCCATGGTTACACTTTCTCACGTCAGGTGCGATCGACACACCTTGTTACTCGACCGCTATGGTCAGCGGTCGAAATCCTGGGAGAGCTGGCTGGGGCCTACTCTTCGATGATCCATTCCCAACGGGTGGCCGCTTGCTCTGGGCTCAGTCCGTCGGCCTGGCTGACCATGCGGTTCAGGTCCACGAGGGACTGCTGCGAGAATTCGCCGGTGATCTTGTCCAGTTCTGCCTGGGCCTTGTCATCCACGTCGCCGTTGGCCAGTACCATGTACTGCTCGGCGTTGAAGAAGGCGGCGCTTCCCGGAATGCTGTAGAAGCCTTCATCGGAGATGACTGCATCTCCCGACCCGAGCGCCACCGCGCTGTCCACCGAGGCACGAAGCTTGCTGGCCAGTTTCGCCGGCTCCTCAGCCACGACCTTCGGCTTCTCGCAGCCAGCGTCCTCCAATGATGCCTTCAAGGATGCGGCGTTGGCTTCATCGCTAATGATCGTCAGATCTGTGCAAGCCGCAATCAGGGTTTCCACCGAATCGACCTTGTGCAAGGTTGCCTGGGCCTGGCTCATGACCAAGACCTTTCCCGCATCAGCTGGGCTGAGTTCCAAGGCAGAGAGCTCCCCCTCAGCGTCATTGATGGCGCTGCGCAGGTTCTTGGATTCCTCGACGCTCAGCAATTGATCTTCACCAGTGATGGCCGCCGGGTCAGCAACCAGGGGTAGCGCCTTGGCCGCTTGGTCCACCGCCAAATCGGCTTTTCCGTCGACCACCTGCTGGTAAGGATCAGCACTGGGCTTGTTCAACGACACCTTATAGCCTTCGGCTTTCAGCGCATTGGCATAGACATGGACCAAGGCCTGGTCTGCAGGTTGAGAACCGGCAGCAATCTGCAAGGTGATGGCCTTGCTTGGCTCGGCCGTCGGCGTTGCCTCTTCGGTGCAAGCAGACAGGGTTAGCAGCAGGGTTGCGCTGAGTGCGCCAACGGTGATGGTATTTCGCAAGTTCATGTCCCTATTGATTCTAGGGCAGGCCAGCGGCGATCCGTCGCTACTTGCCGGGTGCGGTCAGTCGCAAGATGCTCTCAACGCGTTCAATGCAGTTCAGCTTGGCAATCTCCTCGCGGGTAAACCAGGCGGCCTGGCTGGTAGAACCGTTGACTTCGTGGCGCAGTTCTCCACCGGTCAGTTTGGCCCGATAGGTGACCGCCACCGTTTGCATGGCATGGCCTTCGCCCGAGTAGCGCTTGGAACCGGGAATAACTCCCGTGCTGACATCCAGAAGCGCCAGCTCGCCCACTGCGTAGCCGGTCTCTTCATAGACTTCACGGCGCGCGCCTTCTTCGATAGGCTCCCCCAAGTCGATGCCGCCGCCGGGAAGGGACCAGCGCGGGGTGAAGCGTGGATCGCGATGACGCATATCCCAGAGCGTAAGCAGTACCTTTCCTTCGTGTTCCACCAAGCAATAGGCCGCCAGCCTGGTATCAAAGGATTCACCGGTGTGCTCAGAACGACGTGTCATATCCCCAATATATCCGTTTGTTCACCGATTATTTACTCGTACGCGGACGGCATACGCCGATTTTTCTGCCAAAGATCCCACTGATATCTCGCGAATATGATGAAATATTCTTATGGCCCAGCAATCAGAGCTTTCATCAAACGTCGATCTGGACGAAATCGATCGAATCATCATCGACGAATTGGTCGCTAATGCACGTATCTCCAATGCGACCCTCGCACAGCGTGCGGGCATCGCTCCATCCACCGCACTGTTGCGCACCCGTTCGCTGGTCGAGCGCGGCATCCTCACCGGCTACCACGCCGAGGTATCGCTGGGCGCTGTAGGCCGTACCGTGCAGGCACTGATCTCGGTCAAGCTGCGCGCCCACGACCGCGAGAAGATTGACGCTTTCGTGGCACGCATCCCGCAGCTGCCCGAGGTGCTGTCCATGTTCCATGTTTCCGGCGGCACCGATTACCTGCTGCATATCGCGGTCGGTTCCACCGATGCACTGCGTGACTGGGTGCTGGACAACCTCGCCACCGACGAGTCGGTGGGCCATACCGAAACCACCTTGGTCTTCGCGCACCACCGCGGCAACCGCGGCCCGCTGCCATTCGACGACATGATCAGCTAGCAGCGCTTAAGCGACTTGTGGCCC
>NZ_JBLVOC010000005.1:303953-307371 GCF_053543575.1 Glutamicibacter sp. AGC84 | reverse complement strand
GGGGCCACAAGTCTTTGTGCTTGGAATGCTTATGCGCGGCGGCGCTGCATGACCGCGTCCAGGTTCAGGCGAGGCTTGGTACCCGCGGCAGCCACGGGTGCGGCTTCCGGTGCGGGGGATGGCGCTGCAACGGTTTCCGTGACAGCTGGTGCGCTCTCGGTACGCTTGGCAACTACCGAAGCGACCTCTGCGCGCTCTTCGGCCGAAACTTCGATGGCCAGGCGCTTTGCATCTTCCGATGCCTTCAGGCTGATCTGTTTGCTCGGACGCAGCGGTTCTTCCACCGGCAGTGCTGCCTTGTGGGTCCGCTTGGCACCCTGTTCAGCTGCCAGCTCCGCGGTCTTGGCGATGCGCTCGCTGGCTTCCACGTAAGTTGGCTTGGGCACATGCGTTGGTTCCCAAGTACCTGGCTGCTTTACACCGCCATAGCCGTGGGCCACTCGCAGCGCTTCGGCGCGCAGCTCTTCAGCGGTAATCGCTGGAGCGCGGCGGGACGAACCCGGGCGAGCGTCGAAGACCTCGTCATCATCATGCTTGCGCGAGATGACCTGGTTAGCCGCGTCGTCAAAAGCGGGAGTCCGCAGCGCCTGCTGCCGGGTGGCTTCGAGGTGCTCGAGCAGCTTGCGATTGCGGTCGCGGACAGCCAGCCCGCGCAGGGTGGCGAAGGATGCTACAGCAATCAGCGCGAACAGGCCTACGGTGCCGAAGGTCAGAGCAGTGAAAGGAGCCAGAATGAGACCGAAGACGGTCGCGAGGACAGCCAAGGCACCGACGAGCGCGACGGACAACCGGCCATAGCGCACACGAATCTTGAGTTTGGTCGCAGCACTTTCCTGCGAAGCGCTCTGTGACGTGCCAGCCATGTGGGTCCTCCATCACCGATTGAGTCGGTCAAATCCTCGTGGAACTAAATATGGTTCCTTCGAATCAACACTATGCAACCTTGGGTGCGCGCTCATGCACATCCCTTGGCGTGTCTGCATGTTTTCAATGCAGTTCTCTCATATCAGAGCTCGATTGAACGAAATAGCACGAAATCCGCCTCAGTATTCGTAGATGCGTTCGAGCAGCGTCGTTTCCACCTCTTCACGGGTCAACGCAAAGGTGCGGTGATCCCGCCACTGCCCATCGATGTGCAGATAGCCTTTGCGCAGCCCTTCATCGCGGAACCCGAGCTTGTCCACCACCCGCAGGCTGGCCGAATTCTCCGGACGGATGTTGATTTCCAGGCGGTGCAGCTGCAGTTGCTCGAAGCAATGGTCTATGACCAAGGCGCAGGCTTCGGGCATCAGGCCGAAGCCGGCATGGTTGCGATCCAGCCAGTAGCCGATGGACGCTGTGCGCGCGGCACCATATTGCACCGACGCCACGGAAACCTGCCCGATCAATGGCGGGCGCCCCTTGTGCAGCTGGGGAAGAGCCAAGGCCCAGGTGAATCCGCTGCCGTCAACTGCTGATTCATCCTTGGCCCTGAGCATCTCGCGAAAAGTCATGGCTTCTGGCGGGCCCAAGGGACTGGTGGGATCCCATGGCTTGAGCCATTTGGAATTGGCGTAGCGCAGATTGATCCACTCGGCTTCGTCACTGGCAGTCAGTTGGCGCAACAACAGCCGTTCCGAGGCCAGATCCGGAACCAGGCGCTTTGCTCGACGAGAGAAGAACATGTGCACATCGTATTACTTCGTCATGCTTGCAGCTGGCAACAGCGCTAACAGGCAGCGTTTCGTTTCTTGCACGTAAGCTGTAGGCATGAATCCCACCGCTGATCTGAATTCTGGCGCCGGCAAGAAGGCCGCGCGTGCCGCAGTGCGCACTTGGCGCAGGGCACTCGATCCGAGCAAGCGTGAGCAGTTCGGACTGGATCTGGCGCACACGGTGATTGGCTATCTGAGCCAGAGCACCGGTGTCGTCCAGAAGGTCGCGGCCTATTGCTCGGGTCCGGATGAACCGTCCACCGAGGCGCTCTTGGATGCTTTGGCCAAGGAAGGCATTGAAGTCTACCTGCCGGTGTGCGAACCGGAGTACGCGCTCTCGTGGGTTGAGTACTCCCCCGGCATGGAATTCCAGCCAAGTACCTTGGCCCCGGTGATGGAGCCGGTGGGCAAGCGGATGGGCACAGAGCTCTTTGACGAGATCAATACGCTGATCATGCCTGCGCTGTCCATCGATTCGAACGGGCTGCGTTTAGGCCAAGGCGGTGGCTACTACGATCGCTTCCTGCCCTTGATCGACGATGCGCCGGTCCGTGTGGCGGCCGTGGTTTATGAGCACGAGTATGTTCCGGCCGGTTCCTTCCAGATCGATGAGCATGACCAACCCGTGGACTTGGTGTTCACTCCGCAGCAGGTGCATCAAATCATCTGATTTACCCACAGCTCGCGGGCAGCTCGCAGTGGGCCGCTGGACCTGAAGGTTGCATGGGGTTATGAGCTTCTTCTCCAGACCGCATGCTGCCTCCCGGCCCCCGGTGATTCCCAAGCCGAAGATCCGTCCCGTGCGCAACCGCAATGAGTTGTTGCGCCGCTACCGGAAGCCTTTGGCCATCGCCTGCGCGCTGCTAGCCTTGGCGGGCGTGCTCAATGTGTTTTCCTCCGGGCAATTAGCGCAGCGCGAGGTCGTGGTGGCGCTGAGCGACATTCCTGCCGGGTCCCGCATATCCGCCAACCAGCTGACGGTGCAAACGGTGCGGCTTGCCCCGGAAGATGCCGAAGTCTTTGAAAGCATCGATGCCATCTCGGGGCAACGGGCAGCCGTGGCACTGACTGCCGGAACGGTGCTGCGCAACTATTCCTTGGTGGGGCCGCAACTTTTGACCGGTTCGCCGGAAGGCACCGTGGCCGTTCCCTTGCGCTTGAGCGATCCTGCCACCGTGACGCTGCTCCATCCAGGGCAACTGGTGGATATCATATTGACCACCGGAGATGGCTTTGAAAAGGACATCAGCTCGCAGACCATCGCCAAGGCGGTGCCGGTGCTCTGGGTTCCGGATAATGCCAGCAGCTCCGAATTCGGCATGCTCAGCGGCGCGGCTCCGACCGGTGAAGGAATTGTGGTGGTCGCGGCTGCCAGCAGCCTCTCGGATGATCTGGCCGGGGCAGTATCGCGCGGCAAGGTTTCAGCCGTCTTGGTGAATTAGGAGATCAGCCCCAGTGCGGCGGCTTCTCGCGCTTCATCATTTCAGCCAGGTCTTCCTTGGCGTCGCCCCAGTTTCTCGGGTCCTGGTCTTTGGCCAGCAACTCGGACAGCGGATCGGCGGCCGGCTGCTTGGCGCGGGACGCCGTCGCCGCAGCAGAAGTCTCGGCGGGCTGGTGGCCGGCTAACGCCCGGTTCACGGAGTCTGAATGCGGCACTGGCGCGTAGCTGCCGGTGAGTTCAACGCGAGCAGTCAGATGCTGCGGGGGTGCGACAACGCGGGGGG
>NZ_JBLVOC010000005.1:266385-303933 GCF_053543575.1 Glutamicibacter sp. AGC84 | reverse complement strand
GGCGGGGGCCGCGCGTTGGTTCTTGCTCAGAAGTCATTACTTCTTTGGCTCCGGATCCTCGTTCTTGCTGGTAGCCGGGACAGGGGCTGGAGTCAGCGGCTTATCCGCGCTGTCCTTTGCAGGTGCTTGGGCAGCTTCAGCTTTGGCACCGCTTTCAGCAGCTGGCGCTTCCTGCTTGGTCTCGGCCTTTGGTTCCAGTCGTGCCTTGGCCGACTTGAGCAGATTGGACTTTTCCTTCGGCGTTTCCGCCTCGGTGGTGACTTCACGGGCAGACACCGGCCGAGCGGCGGCCACACCGGTACGGGTCGAAGCCTGGGCTGGGGCCGCAGGCTTTTTCAACCCCAGTGCATGGGCCAGGCGATCGGTGACAGCACCCGGATCGGTGAAGACGTCAATGGTCCACAGCGGAACATAGCGCCAGCCGTGCTTCTCGAAGAATTCCGGGCGCAGTCGGCTGCGTTCACGCACGGTCAGTCCGGCATAGTGCTCGGTGCCGTCGTAGACCACAGCCAATGGGCGGATGCCGCTGTGCGCAGAATCGTAGGCGTGAGCCGACAGGTCCAGCACACCGCGGTAGTCCTCGGAAACGATGGCACCGCTTTCGCGCAGGCGGCGGGCCAGATCGGAGACCAATGGATCGAAGCGCGGATTGCGCATCGAGCTGACTCCGGAATCCCCTGCCTGCACGCGTCCGAACAGTTCGAAGAACTGTCGGGCACCACGGTAGACGCGGTTCAGGTCCACGTCTTCGGGCAACAGGCTGGACACCAAGGTCATGCGGGTCCGCGATCGGGTCATGGCGGCGACGAACAGCTGTTCGCCGCCCTCGCGGGACAGTGCACCGAATTCGTGCAGGGTCTTGCCGTGCGGAGTACGTCCGTAGCCCCAAGCGAAGATGACCGAGTCCCGGCGCAGGCCGATCAGCCGGTCCATGGTGGTCACCACGAATGGTTCGCGCTTGGAGCGCAGGTGCTCCATCGCGTACTTGTGGTTTGGCAGCTGCACACGGATCGCTTCGGCGATGGCCGAGGCATGGCTGCGGTTCGAGGCAATGACTGCCAGCGATTCGCCCCCGTGGTTCTTGAAGTGGGCGAAGACCAGATCCACCACGCGCGCCACTTCTGCTGCGGTGGTCTGCACGCCGTCTTCGCTGCTGGACAGCGAGCCGGTGGCATCTGGCACGTATTCGCCGCGCAGCAGCGAGGAGTCGCCGGTGAGGTTCACCGCCATTGGCAGGCGCGAGAGCGCCGAATCGTAGTAGGTGGCGGACAGCTGTTCCACCAGGCCTTCGTCGATGCCGCGGTACACGGTGGACAGCGAACCGGTCACCAGGACCTTGTTCAGGGCCTCCAGCGCGGAACGGTCCACGCTCTGCTCGCGAACTCGTGCGGTCGGGTCTACGGAGACCTCGAAGCGCTTCGGACCGCCCAGCATTTCATCGCCAATGGCAATGACCTGGCCGGAGCGGCGGATCGCATCCAGGACTTCACGCAGGGTGAGGTAGTTGGCTTCCAGCAGGATGACCGCATCGAACTTCGTGTCCTCCGGCAGGGCGCTGCCCAGCAGCAGCGGAGCCGAGACGATGACCGGGGTCAGAGAATTGGCCAGCGGTGCTCCGAGATCCAGCAGCCCGGCAATGCTCGGGGTTCCGCCCTTGAGCATCTCGCGCAGCGCGCGGGAACCGGCTCGGTGGTCAGCCAGCGCTGCCTTCCAGTTGCGAGTCAGCGCCCAGCGGATGCGCTGCGGGCCGGCAGCGATGTGCGCGCCGTCAGCCAGACGGTAGTCAGCCTCGATCTTCTCCAGCTTGGAGCCATCATTCATGGCCAGGAAGTCGTCACCGGAGATCATGGCATCCAGCACGGACTGCCACCAGGCAAGCTCCAATTCGCTGTCTACCTGGTCGGCGTCGATCTCGCGTTCGGCGAAGTCATCAAGCAGGTCGCCCAGCCCGGCTTCGGCCAGCTGCTCGGAGATCAACGTGCGCTCGGGCAGCTCGCCCAGGTCCTCGCGGCGCTCGACCAGCGCTGCAATCACCGAGAGCAGCTCCTTGATGGGCATTTCGCGCAGGCGCGAGCCCAGGGAGGACGGCAGCATTTCGGCCAGCTTGTCGATGCGGGCACCGGCGTCGTGGTATCCGGCTTCAACATCCAGCAGGCCGCCTGGGACCTGAGGGTTGCGCTGGCTGGTGGCAATGGCTCGCCAGGCATCGCGCTGGACCGCCACCGCCTGCAGAGCGGACTGCAGGTCAGCTACGTGCATGCCCGGGCGGACGTATTCCTTGGCAATCTTGCGCAGCCGGGAACGGACAATGGAGCCCATCTCCACGCCGTGCTCGCGGCGCCATGCGCTGGTTGCGGTAGCGGCGATCAAATCATCGATGTCGCCCTCGAAGATGTCGGCCTCGAACTTGTCCAGCGATCCGCGGACGGCGACCAGCAACTGCAGCTGGTCTCCCCACTTGTCGTAGCTTTCTTCCAGGCGGATCTGCGAACGCTCGGCGATCTGCAGCATGTGCTCATGCAGGATGGGCAGGTCGCGGCCCAGCCCGCTGGCCAGGTTCAAGGCCTTTTCGGTGGCTTCGGTGTTGCGCAGCGGTGCACCATGCCATGGGCTGGTGGTGTGCATCTTGGAGAAGGCGCCAAGCTGCGCTGCGCGCTTGAGCTGTGCGGCAACATGTCCGCGCTGGCCCATGGAATCCAGCACCGAACGCTTCAGGCGCACGGTGGTGGATGGCGCTGGTTCCAGTGCGGAGAGCCGTGCCAGTTCCTGCATTGCCTGGTATGGCGAGCAACCCCAACGGCTGCGCACCGAGTGCAGCGACTTCACGTGCTCGTGCAGTGCGTGGCGGGATTCGCGCAGGCGCTTGAACATGGAGCCCAGCTGCGGCTCGGCAGCGCGTTCGTTGCGCAGAATTGCCTTGGTCATCATCGCGCGCAGCGCTTCTGGATCCTCGTTGGGTTCCAGAAGCATGCTGCCTGCATCCAGGTGCTCGTTGAAGCGGGTCACGAATTCTTCGGCGGCAGAACGCTGTTCCGCAACCACCAGTACTCGCTTGCCCTGGGCGGCCAGCAGCGCGGCTGCGTTCAGCGCGGTCTGGGTAGCACCGGTACCGGCAGCGGCGTTGATGGCCACCGATTCACCGGCAGCGATGTAGTCAAGCATCTTGGACTGGGACTCATCCGCGTCCAGCAAGAACAGTTCATCTTCCGGATCACGGTCATCAGAAGACTTGGCAATGGTGGTGGTTCCGGTGTGGACCTTGCGGGCAGAAGATCCTTCGGATGCAAGGCTCTGCTTACGCGAGCGCGCGGTTTCCTTGAGAATGTTCTTCACGCGGCTCAGGCGGGAGCCGGCAGCTTCATGGCCCTTGGCATCGGCGGCCTGCGCTTCAGGCTGCTCTTCGTCCTGCTTCTTTTCAGCGGCAGACTCGTCCTTGGCTTCTTCAGGCTTTGAGCCCTCGGTTTTGGAAGCGCCCGGCTTGGAAGCGACCAGGTTGGCCAGCGCTTCGGAGGTCTTGCTGCTTTGGCTGTTTCCAGCCTGCTTTTCCGCGGAGTCGTGACGAATTAGCGCCTCGATGACCGGGTGGGACCCATTGAGCTTGGCCGGGTCAGCTGGGTCCATCAGCTCGGAGAAGGTGGAGAGCAGCAGGCGGTGGCCCACCACTACGCCGGGAACCTCGGACATCTGGTGGCGCAGGGCATCCATTCCGCGGACCGGGTCGAAACGGGCGATGGAGTACGCTTCGGCGTCCACCGCGGCGACATCGACCTTGGCGTTGTGGTCGGCTTCGAATTGGCGCACGAAGGCCGGGGATACGGTGGCGCGGCCGACCAGCTGCAGGTCGTAGTCGTCAGCATCAACGTGCTTGGTCAGTGTGATGCGGCCGAGCATGATGGGAGCCGAGACAGGCTCGCTCTTGCCATCGTGGACCGCGCGCCAGTTGGCGACGCCGGCGGCCAGGTAGCCGACGTCGATGCCGCGTTCTTCCCACAGTTCATTGATCTTGGCCGAGAGCGCACGGGCAGTGCGGCGCGCGGTAGCGTACTGGTCCGCATCGTGCAGCAGCGTGGACAGGCGGGTACGCCGTCCGGCAAGGAACTGGGCCAATCCCGATGGATTGGCATGGGTTATGTCGATGCTATTGGAGGTCGACGGAGCAAATCGCAGGGTGGTATCCGCCCCGGCACTCTGTCCCAGGGATTTCACCCAGGCAGCTACACGCTCGGCGGCAGCATTCTGTCCACTAGTCACGACAGTCATTCCCTTCACTGAACCGACCACATTCGGGCGCACCACAGGTGCAGATACGCCTCTTTCTAACGTAGTGCACGCACCGTGCAGAACCGGTGCGCGAAACACGTTTTAACTGCGGGAAGCGGAACCGGCGTACCGGATCCGCTTCCCATTCACCCGCCAAAGCGCAGTGAATTAGCAGTCTTGGGGATTTACTCCCACTCGATGGTTCCAGGTGGCTTGGACGTAACGTCCAGCACCACGCGGTTCACCCCATCTACCTCGTTGGTGATGCGGTTGGAGATCTTCGAGAGCAGATCGTATGGCAGGTGCGACCAGTCAGCGGTCATGGCATCCTCGGAGGAAACCGGACGCAGCACGATTGGGTGGCCGTAGGTGCGGTGATCGCCTTGTACGCCTACCGAGCGTACGTCAGCGAGCAGCACTACTGGCATCTGCCAAACTTCGTCATCCAGTCCTGCAGCAGTCAGCTCGGCGCGAGCGATCGCGTCAGCCTTGCGCAGGATGGACAGGCGCTCTTCGTTGACGGCACCGATGATGCGGATACCCAGGCCTGGGCCAGGGAATGGCTGGCGGCCAACGATTTCCTCAGGCAAGCCGAGCTCGCGGCCCACTGCACGGACCTCGTCCTTGAACAGGGTGCGCAGTGGTTCAACCAGCTCGAAGTCCAGGTCCTCTGGCAAGCCGCCCACGTTGTGGTGGCTCTTGATGTTCGAGGTGCCTTCGCCACCGCCGGATTCGACGATGTCCGGGTACAAAGTGCCCTGGACCAGGAACTTCACTGGCTCGCCCTCGGAAGCGGCCTCGGCGATGATCGCCGCTTCCGCTGCTTCGAAGGCGCGAATGAATTCGCGGCCAATGATCTTGCGCTTAGTCTCCGGGTCGGTGACACCGTCCAAAGCAGTCAGGAAGCGCTCGCGCTCGTCGGCAATGTACAGCTTGGCGCCGGTGGAAGCTACGAAGTCCTTCTCAACCTGCTCGGCTTCGCCTTCGCGCAGCAGGCCGTGGTTGACGAACACGCAGGTGAGCTGGTCGCCAATGGCGCGCTGCACCAGGGCAGCTGCAACAGCGGAGTCCACGCCGCCGGACAGGCCGCAGATGGCCTTACCGGTGCCGACCTGGGCGCGGATGCGCTCGATCTGCTCGTCAGCGATGTTGTCAGCGGTCCAGTCGCCCTTCAGGCCAGCACCGTTGTACAGGAAATTCTCCAGGACATCCTGGCCGAACTCGCAGTGCTTCACCTCTGGGTGCCACTGCACGCCGTACAGTCGCTTTGCTTCATTTGCGAAAGCGGCAACCGGAGCACCAGCGGTGGTGGCCAGCACTTCGAAGCCTTCTGGGGCCTTGGAGACGGAGTCGCCGTGGCTCATCCAGACGGTAGGGGCCTGAGCGGCACCTGCCAGGATGGAGCGGGCATCGCCCTCAAAGTTGGTTGCGGTGCGGCCGTACTCGCGCAGGCCGGTTTCGGCCACGGTACCGCCCAAGGCGTTAGCCATGGCCTGGAAGCCGTAGCAGATGCCCAAGACCGGCACGCCGGCTTCAAACAGGTCAGCCCCGACGGAAGGGGCGCCATCGGCGTAAACGCTGGAAGGACCACCGGAGAGGATGATCGCTGCAGGGTTCTTGGCCAGGATGGCTTCGGTGGACAGGGTGTGCGGAACGATCTCCGAGTACACACGGGCCTCACGTACGCGGCGAGCGATAAGCTGCGCGTATTGGGCCCCGTAGTCGACGACCAGAACCGGCTTATGTTCTGGATTGAGGGGAGCAGTAGTCACCGTTACAGTCTACGCGGTTCACTGCGCGCGAAACAGCCAAGGTGATGTCATCAGCGTCACCTAGTGGATTTTTGGCAAAGGCAAAGGGCAGATCTGTTCATTTTCGATGAACGGATCTGCCCTTTGGCAATGAATGCAGCCACGTGTCAGTAGCGCTTGGCGGCCTTTGGATGCGCGGCCAGCTCGCGGTCTACTTCTGCGTGCACCTTGGCTTCGGTCCAGAAGGAAAGGAACGGGACGACGCCGCCGAGGGCGATCGTAATGAAGCGCAGGAATGGCCAGCGCATCAAGGTCCACAGGCGGAAGTCTGCAAAGAGGTACACCACGTATAGCCAGCCGTGGGCGATCAGGATGCCCAGCGAGAGGTTCAGTCCCCCGGCCACCTCGGCACGGTTGTACATGCCGACGGCGTTGGAGGTGCCATCGACCAAGGTGCCACCCACGAAGAGTTCCAGGGACCAGAAGTACTTGAAAATCATTTCCAGCACGAGCAGCAGCAGCATCACGCCGGTGATGTAGGCGAAGACCTTGTAGAAGGTTGCGGCTGCACGGATCTGCTTAGGGGTGCCGCCGAATTTCCGGGGCTTCGGTGCCGGGGTGGTGCTGGACATCGTTGGTGATTCCTTCCGATTTCGGTAAGAAGTGCGGTGTGCGTGAAATGCTATTCGTTGCTGTTTCCAGCTTGGGTGGCGTTGCCGCCCGTGATATGTGTTTCGGCAGCGCGCTCAGCAATCTCGTCAAGATCCCGCTGGTAATCATCGCGCACCATGCGGTACCAGAGGAAGATGGCGAACCCTGCGAAGAGGACCCATTCCAGACCGTAGAAAACGTTCAGCCAGTTGATCTGCGCTTCCTGGGGCTGCGGACCGACGTCGACGATATCCAGGCCCGGCTGCGCTACGGTTTCGCCCTTGGCAGTGGTGATTCCGTGGGCCGTGACAAATCCTTCAAAGAGGACCGAATCCCAGATGTTCGCCAGCTGTGCCGAGGCGAGAGTTGGCAGCGTAGCGCTGCGCAGGTCCTCGCGGAATTCCGGGCCTTCGCTAGGCAGCAGGCGCCCGGTGATCTCCAGTTCGCCTTCAGGTGCCGGAGCTGGCTTGGTTGCTTCAGCCTGCCAGCCGCGTACCACCGCAATACCGGCGTCCTGGGCCGCGCCCTCGACCTTGAATTGGGTGATGACCCAGACACCGCGCTGATCGCCATTCAGCCGAGGCGCAATCAGCTGATCGGTGCCGGGGACGAATTCGCCCTCCATAGTGACGATCTGGTCTGCCTTGATGCCCAGCAGTTCCTTGCCGACTTCCTGATGCTCGATCAGCGCGACCGGCTTCTCGGTCTTGTCGATCTTGACCGGCGGCTCGGTTTCGGAGGCGCCGAACTGCCATCCGGACAAGAGAACGAATCCGGTGGCGAGAGCTAGCGCGGCAAAGAGGGCGCCGATCCATTTGGGCTTCAGAGCGGTTTTAAGCACACTCTAACGGTACTTCTATTT
Organism: Glutamicibacter sp. AGC84; assembly: GCF_053543575.1. Lineage (NCBI taxonomy): Bacteria > Bacillati > Actinomycetota > Actinomycetes > Micrococcales > Micrococcaceae > Glutamicibacter > Glutamicibacter sp. AGC84. Next base: position 296,409 of record NZ_JBLVOC010000005.1, on the reverse strand, counting down.
GGCGTAGAACTCGAAATGCGATGGCGTGAGATTAGCCCTGTTGCCTTATTTTCCGCTGGTGGAACCAACTTGCTTATTCATTCGTTGAGACCAAGCGCTTAAACGACACTGGCCCCACCCTTCGAAAGAAGAGCAGGGCCAGATCAGGATCCGCTAGAAGCGATCGGATTCGTACGGGGACAGCACGACGTCGACGCGCTGGAATTCCTTGAGGGTCGAGTAGCCGGTGGTGGCCATCGAGCGGCGCAGTGCGCCAACCAGGTTCGAGGTGCCGTTGGTCTCGTGCGATGGGCCGTGCAGGACCTTCTCCAGCGAGCCGACGGTTCCGACCTTGGCGCGGTCGCCACGTGGGCTGGCCTCGTGAACTGCTTCCATGCCCCAGTGGTAGCCGGCGCCTGGTGCTTCATCGGCACGGGCCAGTGCGGTACCGAGCATCACTGCGTCGGCGCCCATGGCGATGGCCTTGACGATGTCGCCGGAGTTCCCCATGCCGCCATCGGCGATGACGTGGACATAGCGTCCGCCGGACTCTTCGATGTAGTCGCGGCGTGCGGCTGCAACGTCGGCGATGGCAGTAGCCATCGGCGCGTGGATACCCAGAGTGCGGCGGGTGGTGGAGGACGCGCCGCCACCGAAGCCAACGAGCACGCCGGCTGCACCGGTGCGCATCAGGTGCATGGCCGGGGTGTATCCTGCTGCGCCGCCCACGATCACTGGGACATCGAGTTCGTAGATGAACTGCTTGAGGTTCAGCGGTTCGGTGGTCTTCGAGACGTGCTCTGCCGAAACTGTGGTGCCGCGGATGACGAAGATGTCCACGCCGGCAGCGACAACGGTCTTGTAGTGCTCCTGGGTGCGCTGCGGGGTCAACGAGCCTGCAACGACAACGCCGGAGTCGCGGATCTCGGAGATGCGCGAGGTGATCAGCTCAGGCTGGATGGGAGCCGAGTACAGTTCCTGCAGCTTTGCGGTGATCTTCGGGTCGTTGCGGGTTGCCGCCTCGGACTCCAGGCCGGCAATTTCAGCCAGCACTGCTTCCGGGTCCTCGTAGCGGGTCCACAGGCCTTCGAGGTTCAGCACGCCCAGGCCGCCGAGCTTGCCCAAGGCGATTGCAGTAGACGGGGAGGTCACCGAATCCATTGGTGCGCCCAGGATAGGGGTGTCGAACTGGAAGGCGTCGATCTGCCAGGACACCGATACGTCCTTCGGATCACGGGTACGGCGATTCGGTACGATCGCTACGTCGTCCAGGGAATATGCCTTAGTTGCCCGCTTGCCGCGGCCGATCTCAATCTCGTTACTCACCTAACTAGGTTATCAAGATTCCCGGATAATCCCGCTTTTGATAGCGCATTGGCTTTAGGCGATGTTTCTGCGCTGGCTCTGGCGCATGGGGCCGCAAGTGGCACACCGGGACAACAATGCCCTGCCGGCCGGTGAGTAAGATCACCGGATGGCAGGGCCTATGTTGAGCCAGGTTTACTTGGCTGTCTTGGATGCAAGCTTCTTGGCGGTCACGGCCAAGGAGGTGGCGGCTTGCTCTTCAGAATCGGCAATGCGCTCAATCGCGTCAGCCAATACGGCGAAGTGCTCAGCACGCTTGGCGAACTCGGTCTCTGGATCAATCAGGTCCGCGAACTCATCCCACTGGGTGGAGAGCTGCCGGTAAGCATCTACGTGAGCTGCCAGCGCCGCCAGGCCTGGAAGTTCCGCCGCTTCCGAAAGGAACTCCGCGTACAGGCCGCGCAACGCGCCCTCGCCGCTGAAACGCGTGTCGGAGAAGAAACCTGCGAGCTGGTCCAAGCCGTTGGCCAGCGCTTGCTGGCTTGCGAAGATCTGGGACCAACCGGTCTTGGACTCGTTATCGCGCAGTCGCGTGGCCAAGGTGCGCATGCCGGTAATGCCGAAGTTCTTGGCAAAGTGCACTGGAACCCCGGAAAGCTCGCTGGTGCCCAGCAGGCGAGCGGTGGTTTCCCCAATCGCCTCGACGGCATTGGCGGCCAGGGTCTCGGCCTTCGGCGAGCGCGAGGACGGGATCCATGCCTGCCAGTGCTTTTCCTTCTTGCGCATCGCACGGGCGATGGCCAGTTCCTTGGGGCTAATAAGGTTCAGCGCACCTGAACCGTCATCTACCATCAGGTCTTTCTTGTGCTCGCCAACGACGACGAGATCCAGGGTCTCGGCCTCATCAACCGTGTTGCCGTCAATCCATGGCAGCGCGCTGATTGCCACGCGAACCACCACGGTGCGGCCTGCGTCCAGGGCAGCGTCCATGTATTCGACAGCGCGTTCGGCTGAGCTGGTGGTACGTTCGGTCACCGGAGCACCGCAACGAGCCAGCAGGTTCTGTGTATAGGGTTCCGGGTTGTGGCGGGTCACCAAGGTTACTGCAGTCTCTTCGCCGCCTTCATGGGTAAAAGCCATGAAGCCGATACCGCCGGCAAGGCCAGCGAGCAATGCCTGGCTCAGCGGTTCGCCGGTGTGCTTGTTGGTGACGCCAGCTTGGACTAGGACTCGGTGCCAGAGCGCAGCATCGTACTGGATGACATCTTTTGGCGCTGGGTACTCAGGCAGTTCGTCAGCTGGCGAAGCAGCCGGAGCGTTCTTGCCTTTCTGCTCCTGCGCCTTGGCCTTTTCGCGTGCTTCCTTGGCGTAGTCGCGTGCGGCGGCAGCGCGAGCGGCCCGAGGGCTTTCAGGCTTGCCGGCCAAGATGTTCTTGCGCGCGGTGGTGTAGCTCTCCCCCGTGCGTTCCATACGCTGTCGGGTTTGCTTCTTCAGGTTGGCTGGCTGGCCCATGTACTGATTGTCCTTCCGTCACCGGCGCATTGGCGCGAGGTTTCCCGCACGCGCAGGGAAGCGCCGCCATCGAACAAGTCTACGTGTCCGCGGCGAGCGAGTCCCGCGATGTTCTAGTGGGATTGGATACGCCACGGCGCGCGCCAATGCGCGGCGTCAAACTGGGACTAGGACAAAACAAGGCTCCATCTATGCCTGCATGGGGCAGGACAGATGGAGCCTCGAGTCTGTTTGATTTTGTGCTGCTATTCAGGCCGAAGGCATTTGGCGCCTAGAAACCGACTTTGTCGCGCCCCTTGAGCTCCAGCATCTCCCGGGCTTCCTCGGGAGTCGCGACCTCGAAATTCAGTGCTTCCAGTATGGTCCGGATACGGGTCACTTGCTCGGCATTGGAAGCGGCGAGCTGCCCCGGTCCGATCCACAAGGAATCTTCCAGCCCAACACGTACATGCGATCCCATGGCCGCTCCAATGGTAGCTAACGGCATCTGGTTCTTGCCTGCACCGAGGATGGACCATTCGTAGTTCTCTCCCAGCAGGCGGTCAGCCGTGCGGCGCATATGCATCAAGTCTTCCGGATGCGCCCCGATGCCGCCGAGCAGACCGAAAACCGACTGCACGAAAAGCGGGCCACGGGCCAGCCCGCGCTGGTGGAAGTGACTCAGGTTATTTAGGTGGGAAATGTCGTAGCATTCGAATTCGAACCGGGTGTCATTGGCGTTACCGATTTCCAGGATCCTCTGGATATCGGCAAAGGTGTTCTTGAAGACCAGATCCCGTGAATTTTCCAGGCCTTCTCGTTCCCAATCGTGTTCGAACTCCGTGAACCGGTCCAGCATGGGATACAGTCCGAAGTTCATTGATCCCATATTGAGCGAAGCGAGTTCAGGTTCGAAGGTTGCCACCGGAAGCATGCGTTCTTCGACGGTCATATGCGGGGAGCCACCGGTGGTGATGTTGACGATGGCGTCGGTGCCGTTCTTGAGCTTCTCCAAGATCGGTTCGAAATGCTTGGGATCCTGAGATGGGCGGCCGTCCTTGGGATCACGCGCGTGCATGTGGACTATGGCCGCGCCAGCCTTGGCGGCGCCAAGCGCAGCTTCGGCAATCTCATCGGCGCTCACCGGCAGGTGCGGCGACATGCTGGGGGTATGGATAGCGCCGGTGACAGCGCTGGTAATGATGACTTTTCGCTTGTTTTTCACAATACGCCTTCCTAGTACAGTTTCTCGGTGTTGCCATCGACTGCCATGGCCTGGCCGTTGATCCGAAGTGCCATCGGGCTGGCCAGGAACACCGCCATATTGGCGATGTCCTCGGCCTCGACCAGCTTGTTGAGCGATGACTGCGCGTGGTACAGATCGGAGACTTCGTCCACCGGACGCTGGAGCATTCGCGCCTTCGCCTCGATGACGGATTGGATGCGCGGGCCATTGACTGCCCCCGGGCAGATGGCATTGACCCTGATTCCTTCACCGCCGAGCTCGATGGCAAGCGTCTTGGTCAGCCCGATCACTGCCCATTTCGATGCCGAGTACGGACTGCGACCTGCCATGCCCAGACGGCCAGCGGCCGAGGACAAGTTGATGATGGATCCGCGGGTGGACTGGCGCAGCAACGGGAGCAAGTGCTTGATGCAGAAGAATTGTCCGTGGACATTAATATCGAAAGTCGTCATCCAATCTTCGGATTCAAGAGTCTCGATAGGCCCGGTAGGACCGGCGATTCCGGCATTGTTCACCAGGACGTCCAGTCCCCCTAGAGACTGCTGGATCTGATCGGGCAATCCACGTACCTGATCTTCATCCGACACGTCGCTCACGGAGGCGGCAAAACCCGCCGACGCGGCGGCACGCACTGCTTCAGGATTGATATCCGTAACGAAGACTTGTGCGCCATGGTTCCTGAACTCTTGAGCGATCGCCAGGCCGATGCCCGCAGCTCCAGCCGTGACGAGAACCCGGAGTCCGTCAAAGTCCATTTTCATGTTATGGGTATTCATTAGAGTTCGTTGCTCCTTAGTTAGATGCCTAGTGGCCGGACACAGCGGCTTTAGCGGGATCCTCGGTGCCTTGCTTGAGCTTGAGAGTGAGCAGTGCGCCAACGGCGCAGATCGCGACAATGAACCAGAGGCCCGACATCTTGCTTCCAGTAGCTTCTTCCATCAGCCCCATGATGTAGGGACCAAGGAATCCGCCGAACAGCCCGACGGTGTTCACGAAAGCAATGCCGCCAGCCAGAGTCGCACCGGAAAGGCGGGTTGCCGGGTAGGTGAACAGGATCGGCTGCAACGCGAAGAAGTTGAACGCGGCTAGCGAGAAGCCGATCAGTCCGAGCACCGGTCCGCCAAGCGCACCGAGGGTGAACCCGGCAACGATGCCGGTCATGGTTGCGCTGGCAACGATCCGCGATCGCGAGCCATTGGTGGCAAGCTTGGGGATCAGCAAGGCGCCTGCGGCAGAGAAGACCCACGGTATCGAGGTGAGCAAGCCGATCTGGATGGTGGATAGCTCTCCGTATGTACCGATGATCGAAGGCAAGAAGAAGCTCAATGCGTAGACTGCGATCTGGTGGGAGAAGTAGATCGCAACGACCAACAGGATCTGCTTGTCCTTGAGAACATGGAGAAGCTTGGAATTTCCAGCAGCCTGCGCGCCGGCGATTTCCTCAGCCGCGATTCGCGCTTCCAAGTCCTCGGCCTCGGCCTGGGTGAGGAATTTAGCTTCGGTGGGCTTGTTGGGCAGGAGTTTCCAAACTGCGATAGCCAAGAAGCACGCTGGCAACCCCTCGATGATGAACATCCACTGCCATCCGTGCAACCCGCCAACGCCGTCCATAGTCAGCAGCAGGCCGCTCAGCGGCGCCCCGATGACGTTCGCCAGGGCTACGCCGAGCAAGAAGAGTCCGTTGGCCCGGGCGCGGTCTTTGACGACAAACCACTGGGTGATGAAGTAGATGACTCCCGGGAATAGGCCCGCCTCAGCGATGCCCAGCAGCATGCGCAGGATATAGAAGGACCACTCCCCCTGGACCAGTGCCATGCAGGCAGACAGGATTCCCCAAGTGATCATGATCCTCATGATCCAGAACCGTGCGCCGACCTTGTGCATGATCAGGTTTGAGGGAATCTCCGAAAGCGCGTAGGTCAAGAAGAACAGCCCGGCACCCACGCCGTACGCTGTAGCCGAGATACCCAGATCGATTTCCAACCGGTCTTTGGCCATGCCGATATTCGTGCGATCAATGAAAGCCATGACATAGGCTGCGATCAGCAGCGGCATGATGCGCCGGAAAATCAGCTTGTTGAGCATTTCCGGTGAGCGCATCCGACGTGTCGCGTTGGTAGTTTGCACGGTCAGTTCCTTCCGCATGCAGGCATGACGAGTAGAGGGCACCAGGCCCTTGGCTTTGAGAATGTCTAGTGGTGAGCTAGAGGGCAGGCATTCGCCCTGTAGCAGGGCACCCGCAAGTCCTACCGATATGGAGGCTGTGCTCGCAGATCGTGTGCTTGTAGGTGTTCCGCGGCTCGACGATCTGTTCCAGGAGTAGCTCGAAGGACCTTTCCGCCATGTCTTTCACCGGCTGGACAATTGTTGTCAGCCCGATGATTTTCGAGCGGCTGTGCCTGAGTCCGTCACAGCCGACGATCGCGACATCCTGTGGAATGCGCAGGCCCAGCGACAGCGCATGCTCCATGACACCAATGGCAATTTCATCCGATCCGCAGACCACAGCCCGTGGCGGATGCGCCGAGCTGAACAATCTTTTGGCGGCCAGCTGCCCGCCTTCCGAACTGAGCTTGGTACTGATCAGGCGTTCTCCCGCAACCCGGACACCCCTTTGTTGGGCAACCCGGACAAAAGCCTGTTCGCGCAACAAAGACGCAGTAGAGGAACGCGGCCCGATGACAGTGGCCACCTCCGAATAGCCGTGATCCAGAACGTGGGACATGAGTTCCCCCGCAGCCGCGTCGTCATCGATCCCGACGAAATCACCAGGCAGATGCTCGGAATTGCGCGACAGGCAGACATAGGGAATTCGTTTCTGGCGAAAGGTCCTCAGAGAACGCGAATCTTCCTTGATTGCAGCGGCGATAATGACGCCATCAACATTCCGGGCAGCCAGGGTACGAGCAACTTGATCCAGCGCCTCGGGGTCGTCCCCCGTTGTTGCGACAAAGACATCGAACCCGGCCGCGGCGGTGGCATTGATGATGTGCTGTGCCCAGATCGTATACATCTGGTTCACGATGTTCGGCAGCACTAGGCCGACCACGCGGGTCAGAAGCGGGTCCTGCTGCTGCCCATGGTTGGCGGGACGGTAGCCAAGTTCGTTCGCCACCTTCAGCACATGGCGCCGGGTCTCAGGCGAGGCACCGGGTCGACCGTTCATGATGTAGCTGACCGTTGCAGAAGAGACCCCTGCAGCTCGGGCAACAGCAGCAGCAGAGACACGCGCTGGTCGAAGCGATAAATGCGACTGGGTGGTCAACGCGCACCTCCATTGGTGAAATCGGATAAGAACCTGCGAATGCTTGTGATCACCATTACATGGCATGGAAATACGTTAAGCAACATTAAGCTTCAAAAGCTAAATCTTCTGAATCACCTTATTCATGCACCTGAAGCACCGGGTGCAACCGGAGATAGGACGCCTAGCCACTTACGATTGCTTAATGCCGAACCGCACTAGTAGCGTCCTCGAAAGGATGTGACGGCAGTCATATTCCTCTCCAGCAAATTGATCGGCCTACTCTTGGAGGTGCACGATGCTCACAACCGCAATGAAGCCTGTGACTCGTCTTGTCGAACGATGGATGCCCTCAGCAATGGTATTCGCCGTCCTGCTGACGTTGATCGTGATGCTCATGGCCTTGACGATGACCGACTCGTCTCCGGTCGCCGTGGTGAATGCTTGGGGCGAAGGATTGACAGGGCTACTGGCCTTCATCACGCAGATGTGCCTGGCCCTGCTCTTCGGGCATGCACTGGCCCATACCCGCCAGGTCCAGGGGGTGCTGTCGAAAGTATCAAGCATTCCAAAGAACGCGGTGCAGGCCTACGCCTGGGTCACCCTGCTGACCTGCTTGGTGTCCTGGGCCCAGTGGAGCCTGGGACTAATCGTCGGAGCGATTCTGGCCAAGGGTATCGCCACCAGCTGCCGCGAACGCGGCATCAAAGTCCACTTCCCTTTGTTGGTCGCTGCCGCCTACACCGGCTTTATTCCCTACCATATGGGATATTCAGGGGCAGCCCCGCTGACTTCGGCCACTCCTGGCAGCTTCATCGAGGAATTCCTGGGTGCTCCGGTCCCGGTCACGGAAACGGTCTTCAGCTGGTGGAATATGACTGGCCTGCTCATCATGATTCCCGCGCTGGTCATCGGCATGGTGATGTCCCGGCCTAAGACCGACGAGGAGATCCTGGAGATCCCGCTCAGCAACCCGGATTCCCAGACGGAGGCCCGTCAAGCTGGGAAACCGGAAAGCCCGGCAGATTGGATTGAATCCAAGCGCTACGTCACGACCGGACTGGGACTACTGCTCAGCGTCTTCATCGTCGGGCACTTCATGCGCCTGGGCTTCGTTTTGACCTTCGACATCGTGAACTGGTCGATGCTCGCGATCATCCTCTTGCTGGTTGACTCCCCTGTAGCGTTGGCCGGGCTGATCAAGAACGCTTCGACAGTCACCGGCGAAGTGCTGCTGCAGTATCCGCTGTACGCCGGCATCCTGGGGATCGTGACAACGACGGGACTGATCACCGTGCTCAGCGATGCGTTCATCTCGATGTCCAACGCGAACTCATTGCCGATTGTCGCCTTCCTCGCCGCCGGCTTGGTAAACATCTTCGTGCCCAGTGGTGGCGGCCAATTCGCCATTCAGGGACCGATTTTCATCGAAGCGGCCAACGCCTTGGGCACGGATCCCGCCTTGATCATCATGGCAATCGGTTACGGCGACACCTGGACCAACATGATCCAGCCGTTCTTCGCATTGCCGATCTTGGCGATCGCGGGGCTCGGAGTGAGATCCATCTTGAAGTACACCTTTGTTTCATTGGTCATCAGCGGTGCGGTATTCCTCTTCATCTTGCTGTTGCCCACCTATATTTTCTAACGAGCACGCAAACAAGGAATTCCCATGAGTCTTGAACAGTTTTCACTGGCCAACCGTCACGTTTTAGTGACCGGAGCTGGCCGCGGCATCGGGCAGGCTATGGCACTGGCAGCCGTCAAAGCTGGCGCACGTGTCAGCGCAGTGTCCCGCACGGAGTCCCAACTGGAGCAAACACGGCAGCTTGCCGGACTCGATGGGCAACGCCTGCACACCTATACCTGGGATGTAGCGCAAACCGGCAAAGCCAATGAACTTGTAGACCTTGCCGAAGGCAACGGTCCGGTTGATTCCGTGATCCATGCTGCGGGTGTGCAGCTGCGCAAGCAGGCCATCGATTTGGATCCTGAGGAATGGCGATGGGTACAGAAGGTCAATGCCGAAGCCCCTCTGTTCCTCAGCACCGAGATCGCGCGGCGGGAGATCTCCCGCGGCAGCGCGGTCGGAAGCCACGTCTTCCTCTGCTCCCTGGCAAGCACCATTGGGCTGCCCAATGTCGCACCATACGTCATGTCGAAGTCAGCCGTACTCGGAGCTGTCCGCGCGCTGTCCCGGGAATGGTCGCAACAAGGCATCCGCGTGAACGGCATTGCTCCCGGATACGTCCAAACGCAGCTCACTTCAGATCTCCTGGCCAAACCGGCAGACAGAGAACGAATCCTCTCACGGATCCCGATGAATAGGCTGGGGCACACTGATGACTTTGCCGGACCGGTGGTTTTCTTGCTTTCGGAAGCATCCCGGTACATCACTGGACAGATGCTCAACGTCGACGGTGGCTGGCTGGCCTCCTGAATCAGCTAGCAGAGATGCGAAAAACCCCATCGCCTCTGGCAATGCGCCAGTGGTGATGGGGTTTTCCGCATCAGATGAGCCTTAGCGCGAACGGTAGTTCGGTGCCTCAACGGTCATCATGATGTCGTGCGGGTGCGATTCCTTCAGGCCTGCTGCGGTGATGCGGACGAACTTGCCGCGTGCCTTCAGCTCGGGAACGGTGCGTCCGCCAACGTAGAACATGGTCTGGCGCAGGCCGCCCACGAGCTGGTGGGTGACAGCCGACAGCGGGCCGCGGTAAGGGACCTGGCCTTCGATGCCTTCAGGGATCAGCTTCTCGTTCGATGGCGCGTCAGCCTGGAAGTAGCGGTCCTTGGAGTACGAGGTGTTCTTGCCACGGGTTTCCATTGCGCCCAGCGAGCCCATGCCGCGGTAGGCCTTGAACTGCTTGCCGCCCATGAAGACCAGATCGCCTGGGGACTCAGCGGTACCTGCCAGCAGGGAGCCGAGCATGACCGAGTCGGCGCCAGCCACCAGGGCCTTGCCGATATCGCCCGAGTGCTGCAGGCCGCCGTCAGCGATCAATGGAACGCCAGCTGGAATGGCGGCCTTGGCTGCTTCGTAGATAGCGGTAACCTGGGGAACGCCCACGCCGGCAACGATGCGGGTGGTGCAGATGGAGCCCGGGCCAACGCCGACCTTGATGGCGTCAGCGCCAGCATCGATCAGTGCCTTGGCACCGTCATAGGTGGCTGCCTGGCCGCCGATGATGTCCACGTGCGCAGCCGCTGGATCCTTCTTCAGGCGTGCAATCATCTCCAGCACGCCCTGCGAGTGGCCATTGGCGGTGTCGACAACCAGTGCGTCAACGCCGGCGTCGATCAGGGTCATGGCACGCTCGTAGCCTTCGCCGAAGAATCCAACAGCAGCTGCAACACGCAGACGGCCTTCGTCGTCCTTGGTCGCCAGAGGGTACTGCTCGGCCTTGTCGAAGTCCTTGACGGTGATCAAGCCGGTGAGCTTGCCGTCGTTATCGATGAGTGGAAGCTTCTCGATGCGGTTCTTGGACAGGAGCTCGATTACCTTCTCTGGAGCTACACCGTCATGAGCGGTCACCAGCGGCATGCCGGTCATCACTTCGTAGACCTTGGTGGTCATGTAGCGTTCGCGAGGAACAAAGCGGGTGTCGCGGTTGGTGATGATGCCCAACAGCTTGCGGTTCTCATCTACCACTGGCAGACCGGAGACGCGGTACTGAGCGCACAGCTCATCCCATTCAGCCAAGGTGGCACCCGGGTGCACAGTGACTGGGTCGGTGATCATGCCCGACTCGCTGCGCTTAACCTGGTCAACCTGCTTGGCCTGGGACTCAATGGAAAGGTTGCGGTGGATCACGCCGATACCGCCCTGGCGTGCCAGCGCGATTGCCATGGGTGCTTCGGTCACCGTGTCCATTGCAGCGGAGCTGATGGGCACCTGGATGTTGATGCGCTTGGTGAAGCGGGTGGTGGTGTCCGCCTCCGAAGGAATCACATCCGTCGGGCCAGGCAACAGCAGAACGTCGTCGTAGGTGAGTCCTTCAAAGGCAAAGGGGTTGAACTCAGTCACGGGGGAACCTTTCGGGGCGACAGCGGAGGTTGATTAAATGGTAGAGCTCTTTTGGCGTTCCGGTTATTCCTTCGTGGCGCACTGTGTTCAACCTCATGCCCCATCCCGCATCAGGGGTGATTTATTCCCAGTTTGTTGCTTCCTTGAAAGAAGAAGCGAACTGGCGCTTGGCACTGAGCACGAAGGTCTTGGACAGGTGCGAATCATCCAGGTACGTCAAGACGTTGCCAATGACAGCTTTGCAGACCCCCTCGGGGCAGAGCAACCCCGTCATGTCCAGGGAAACAACCTGGTCGTCATAATCATTGGAATCCAGGAATTGCTCCACTGGATTCACGCTGTTCAAGGCGTAGCCGGCCGAACCATCGCAGTTGGCAGGAAGTCCCTTGTTCGAATCCACGCATTCCGGAATGGAGTAGGTATAGCGCGGGGTATCGCGCATCGCGATGACCCGGCTTCCGGCATCGAGCAGCGGCTGGATCATCTCGGCGTAGTTGTCCACCAGGATCTCCTGCTCCCCCGGGCTGCGAAGCATGTCATCAGGGTCCGCTACGGTCTTGCTGGCCGTGGTCAGCACCATCTGCGGAGCCAGATCCGCTACGTATTCCTGCGCCGCGTCCTGGAAACCGGAGCAGGCTTCTTCCACGCGGTCAGCATCGGAGCCGTAGCGGCAACCCGGTTCGTACACCAGGATCCAGCTGCCGCCAGCTTCCTCGATCATTGCCGAAGCCGCCGCGGACCAGTGCTGCATGTGCGAATCGCCCAGCAGTACCAGGTCCGGCGCTCCCCCGTCGAAAGTGCCGCCCTGCTCGCAGAAGTGGATGCGCTCGTCATCTGGAGCGTTCGCCCCTTCGCAGACATCGCCGGGAGTCTGCCATTCGCTATCCAGTTCGGTCGCCAGCGGCAGGGTCAAAGCCGCAGGTGACGGATCCCAGTCATCTTCGGCGTTGGCCCCGGGGTTGTCGGTGGCGGTCTGCGCCGCGGCCATGGCCCTGCGGTGCTCGACGTTGTTCTCCCAGGCCATCACCGGAAGGCTGGCTACGCCAAGCCCCACAGCGACCACGGCAAACTGGGCAATGAGCTTGAACCCGGTTTGCGGAATCAGGCGCGAGAAGCTGGCACTGGCTTGCCAGGCGATGGCCGGTTTCTCGACGAACTTGGTGGTGGCCCACGAAGCGAGGATCGAGGCAAGAATCAAGACACTGCCGGCAGCGAAGGAAGCCTTCTCGTTCCCGGAGACCTCAAGGTAGAAGACCAGCAACGGCCAGTGCCACAGGTACATGCCGTAGGACAGGTCGCCCAGCTTTACCAGCGGGGGCAAGGAAAGCAGGCCCGACGGGTTGGCCCAGCTGCGCGGTGCCGGAGCCGAGATCACCAAGGCGGCGGCGACCGTGGGCACCAAAGCCATGAAGCCCGGGAACTGCCCCTGCACATCCAGTACGGCGCCACTGCCTATGACGGTGGCCAGGCCGGCCCAGCCTCCGATGCGGCGGATCTTCTCGGGCAGGCTGGAGAGCCACGGCAATGCCAAGGCGAGCAGCGAGCCGAGGGCGAATTCCCATAGGCGCGCGCCCGTGTGGAAGTAGGCCACCTGCTGGTTGGTGGCGGTGATGTGAATGGAATACGCGAGCGAGCCGAGGAAGATGGCTCCGAAGGCGCCGCCTGCTACGGCGGCGAAGCTGTGCCGGGAGAAGAACTTCTTCCAGAGCAGTGCGCTGCCGGCAAGAACCAGCGGCCAGATGATGAAGATCTGTCCCTGGACAGACAGGGACCAGAAGTGCTGCAGCGGCGAGGCGGCGGCAGTGTTGAAGGCGTAGTAGTCCACCTGGTGATCCGAGAGGTACCAGTTCTGCCAGTAGAACAGCGCGGCATTGGACTGGTCGATCAGCTCCAGCCAGCGCGTACTAGGCAGGATGATCCATGCCGCGATGACCACGCCAATGATGACTACCGCCGCTTGCGGTATCAGGCGCGAGAATCGATGCAGCCAGCCGTCGAGCAGAGGCGGGCGCTGCCCGCGGGCGATGCGCCGTGCGGTGGAAGAAGTGAGGAAGAAGGCGGAGAGCATCAAGAAGATGTCCACACCGCCGGAGACCCGGGAGAACCAGATGTGATAGCACATCACCAGCAGGACTGCGAGGGCGCGAAGTCCCTGCAAATCAACTCGGAAACCGGCACGCTGGGTGCTTGTCCGAGACTGATCCAAGGTATGGCTCACTGGCTGCGCTTTCTTCGGGGACAGGTAATTGTCCTCGGCGTTTTCTACTTGATTCACGTCAGACAACCAACCATCTTATCAATTCGCCATGGCCACACCGTGCGAGTTGACGCTGCTGCCGCTGTAAAGCAGCGTATATAGATTGACCGTATTGGCCTGACCTGCTCAGGATTAGCTGTCGAAATTCGAGAACTGGCGCAAAGTTCCACGGCGGTTTGCCGCCCAGCCATCGTCGGCACGGCGGCAAATTGTTGCTTGGCCAGGTGAGCGAAGTCAATCCGCGCATTCTGAAACAACAGCTTTCTTGATTAGACTCATGAATAACTCTGATCAGTTCTAGCCGAGGGGCTCCCGGGTGACGTCTTCAACTCCTATGCCAGGACGACGCGAACGCAACAAGCAGGCGAAGCTTGAACGGATCATCTCCGCGGCCAGCGAACTCTTCGCGGCACACGGTGTCGATGAGGTCACCACGCAGCAGATCGCCGACGCGGCGGATATCGGAACCGGAACCCTTTTCCTCTACGCCAAGTCCAAATCCGAGCTGCTGCTCATGGTGCAGAACCACCGCTACGAACGCTCCTTGGAGCAAGGCATCGAGGCCTCCAAATCAGCAAAGACCGCGCTGGAGGCAACCATGGCCCTTTTGGTACCGATCATCGACTGCAATCGGAAGCATGTCGACAACGGGCGCTTTTATCTGCGCGAAATGGTTTTTGGCGATTCGGCGGAACCGCATCATGCCGAAGCCCTGCGCATAGCGGCGTTGACCGAACAGGCGATTGCCGAGCTCCTGGGCACGCATAGGAATCTGGAGGCGCCGGAGGCAGCCAGGATTGCGCGGGCCATCACTTCCATCCAGTTCCTGGCGATGGCTACTGCTGCGGACCCGGCACTGGCCACAGCTGAAGTCGCCCGGGGCATCCGCGCTCAGATTGCTGCAATCCTCCCCCACTGACGAGCAAAGCGCGCCCACCGCCCAGGCGAACGCGCTCGCTTTACTTCTGCTGCATGGAGATGACGGTCTTGCCGCGCCGGCCACCAGCCTCCATCGATTCAAGGGCCTCTGCAGTTTGCGCAAAACCGAAGACCTGGCCCACCACGGGCGTCAGGACCCCAGAGTCCACCAGTTCGGCAATGCCTCGCAGCTGCTGGCCGCTGGGCTTCATGAAGAGGAACTCGTACCCGACACCCAGCTTCTTGGCCTTCTTGAGAACTGACCGGCTTAGCGCGCGGACCGCCAAGCCCATCACCGGATTCAGCCCTGCTTCCTTGGCGAATGCCGGAGTCGCCGGACCCGAGATGCCGATGACCTTCCCTCCAGGGCGCAGGACTCCCAGCGACTTGGCAAGCGTTTCGCCGCCCAGGCTGTCAAGCACCAGGTCATAGCCCGAGATACTTACCTGGAAATCCTCGGTCTTGTAGTCGATGACTTCATCGGCTCCGAGCTCCTGCAAGAATTCGGCGTTCGTCGCCGAGGCTGTTGTCGCGACGTAAGCGCCCAGGTGCTTGGCAAGCTGGATGGCGATGGTTCCGACGCCGCCAGCGCCAGCGTGGATGAGTACTCGCTGCCCCGGCTGCAGATTTCCCCGCTCAACTAGTGCCTGCCACGCAGTCAGTGCAACCAGGGGCAGCGAGGCCGCTTGCACCAGGTCGATGGAGACAGGCGCCTTCGCAATATCCATTTCATTCACGGCAATGCGCTGGGCGAAAGCTCCGATCCGATGATCTCGAGGGCGGGCAAAAATCTGGTCCCCTACCGTAAAGCCGCGGACTCCTGAGCCGAGCCCGATCACGGTCCCTGCGACGTCGTGGCCGAGAATCAGCGGCATCTTGTAGGGCAGGATTGCCTTGAATTCGCCTGCGCGGATCTTCTCGTCAAGCTGGTTGACGCCAGCGGCCGCAATCTCGATAAGCACCTCCCGCTCCCCCAACTCAGGTTCAGCGACCTCGGCCTGCACCAGGGCACCCTTGTAGTTTTCGAGAACGAACGCGTGCATGGAAGATCTCCTGTACGGATATGAAATGGGCATCAATCTTTGACTGAGTTCAATTATGAGCGCACTCATTTATCGTGTCAATGAGCTGGGTCACCCCGGGTGGATCGTTTTCTGAGAACAAAAAGCCGCCGCTGGATCCAGGAGATAAATCCTGGATCCAACGGCGGCTTTCGCTCACGAAGCAATGCTTCGGTGACGGGCTAAACCCTAGTGGCCGTGCGCCTCTTCAGCTTCTTCAGCCTTCTCTGCCACCAAGGTCTCGGTGGTCAGAACCAAGGCCGCGATCGATGCTGCGTTGCGCAGTGCCGAGCGGGTTACCTTGACTGGGTCGATGACGCCTGCGTGCAGCAAGTTCTCGTAGACACCGGTCTTGGCGTTGAAGCCTTCGTTGGCTGGGGACTCTGCCACCTTGGAAGCAACTACCGCACCGTCGAAGCCGGCGTTGGTAGCGATCCAGAAGAGCGGCTGCACCAGCGCGCGGCGGACAATCGCAACGCCTGCTGCTACGTCGCCTTCGGTGGCTGCGATGCGGGCATCGGTATCCAGCGAAGCCAGCGCGTCGACCAGGGCGGTACCGCCGCCGGCAACGATGCCCTCTTCCAGGGCAGCACGGGTGGAGGACACAGCATCCTCGATGCGGTGCTTGCGTTCCTTCAGCTCGACCTCGGTGGAAGCGCCCACCTTGATCACGCCGATGCCGCCGGACAGCTTGGCCAGGCGCTCGGACAGCTTCTCGCGGTCCCACTCCGAATCGGTGCGGTTCAGCTCAGCCTTCAGCTGGGCTACGCGCTCTGCGACATCTTCCTCGGTGCCAGCGCCATCAACGATGGTGGTGGAATCCTTGGTGATGGTCACGCGGCGTGCCGAGCCGAGTACCTCGGTGCCAACCTGGTCCAGGGACAGGCCCAGTTCCGGGGAGACAACCTGGGCACCGGTGAGGATAGCCAGATCCTGCATCATTGCCTTGCGGCGGTCGCCGAAGCCTGGAGCCTTGACGGCTACCACGTTCAGCAGGCCGCGCAGCTTGTTGACCACCAGGGTGGAAAGGGCTTCGCCCTCGACATCCTCGGCGATGATCAGCAGCGGCTTCTTCGCTTCCAGGACCTTTTCCAGCAGTGGCAGGAATTCTGCCACGGTGGAGATCTTGGCTGGGTTGATCAGGATCAGTGCGTCTTCCAGGACAACTTCCTGGCGCTCCTGGTCGGTGATGAACTGTGGCGAGAGGTAGCCCTTGTCGAACTGCATGCCTTCGGTCAGGACCAGCTCGGTAGCGGTAGTCGAGGACTCCTCGATGGTGATCACGCCATCGGTGCCCACGGTCTTGAAGGCCTTGGCCAGCAATTCGCCGATTTCATCCGACTGCGCGGAGATCGCGGCTACGTTAGCAACCTTGTCCTCTACGGCAACGGCGTTAGCGGCCAATGCGTCCGAGACGATCTCCACAGCCAGTTCAATGCCCTTGCGGACATCGCCCGGAGCGGCGCCTGCGGCGACGTTCTTCAGGCCTTCCTTGACCAGGGCCTGAGCGAGCACGGTGGCGGTGGTGGTGCCGTCGCCTGCTACGTCATTGGTCTTGGTGGCTACTTCCTTGGCCAGCTGCGCGCCAAGGTTCTCGTATGGATCTTCCAGATCGATCTCACGCGCAATGGTGACACCGTCATTGGTGATGGTCGGGGCGCCCCAGGTCTTGGCAAGCACCACATTGCGGCCGAGTGGGCCGAGGGTGACCTTCACCGTGTTTGCGAGCTTATCAATGCCCGCTTCGAGGGCGCGTCGCGCTTCCTCGTTGAATGCTAGCTGCTTAGCCATGCATTTTCTCCTGAAACTTTAGAGAGGTTGGCGTTACTTTACGACGACTGCCAGTACGTCGCGAGCCGAGAGCACCAGGTACTCTTCGTTGCCGACCTTGACCTCGGTTCCGCCGTACTTGGAGTACAGGACTACGTCGCCTTCTGCAACGTCCAGGGGAATGCGGTTGCCGTTGTCATCGATGCGGCCTGGGCCTACGGCGACTACGGCGCCTTCCTGTGGCTTTTCCTTAGCGGAGTCTGGGATGACCAGGCCCGAAGCGGTGGTGGTTACGGCTTCGACCTGCTTGATGACAATGCGGTCTTCGAGCGGCTTGATGGAGACAGACATGGTCTCTCCTTTTCGTGTATGAACCAATGGTTGTAGGGGTGCGCCCTATGGCATTGGACCAACCGTCGTCGCGGTGCCAGTT
Organism: Glutamicibacter sp. AGC84; assembly: GCF_053543575.1. Taxonomy (NCBI): domain Bacteria; kingdom Bacillati; phylum Actinomycetota; class Actinomycetes; order Micrococcales; family Micrococcaceae; genus Glutamicibacter; species Glutamicibacter sp. AGC84. The sequence continues at coordinate 278,678 of NZ_JBLVOC010000005.1, read as the reverse complement.
GGTGGTATCCAGTCAGGCGGTGTGTAACGCTGCAAGCTGCAGATGCAACTTCCATCGTGACACCCACACATGACTTTAGGACGAGCTTTAGCACTCGGTCAAGGCGAGTGCTAATCATTGCCCTACTTCTTCACACCGGTTCGCGCAGAGCGCACAGCCGCAGACTCTTCGATATCCTCCGGAGCGTCCAGATCCATCTCGGTGAGCTTGACCATCTTGGACTTGGTCACCATGCGGTGCACCAGCCACAGTCCGAGGAACAGCGGCAGCCCGATATAGGCCGAGAGCACTTCCAGCCCGTGGCCGGCCAGCACCGCTTGGTAGTTCTGACCGACGATCACGGCAATCAGCATCAGGAAGGCCACGATGGGTCCTAGCGGGAAGAGCGGGGCCAAGTAGGGCAGGTCCTTCACGCTGTAGCCCTGGGCGAGATAACCGCGGCGGAAGCGGTAGTGGGATACGGCAATACCCACCCAGACGATGAACCCGCACAGCCCCGAGACATTCAGCAGCCAGGTATAGGCCGCACCCTGGCCCACCAGGGCGGTGAGGAACCCGAAGAGGCCTACCGCAGCGGTGGCCAGCAGAGCCATGATCGGCACGCCGCGGGAGTTGGTGCGCCCGAAGATCTTCGGAGCCTTGCCATCGTGGGCCATGGAGTAGAGCATGCGGGTTGAGGCGTAGAGCCCCGAGTTGCCAGCCGAGAGGATGGCGGTGAGAATGACCGCGTTCATGGCAGCAGCGGCAAAAGCGATGCCGGCCCGCTCGAAGACCAGGGTGAAGGGCGAGGAAGCCACGTCGGCTTCGCCGCTGGCCAGCAGGCTCGGGTCGGTGAACGGAATCAGGCAGCCGATGATGAAGATGGCACCGATGTAGAAGAGCATGATGCGCCAGAACACCCGACGGATGGCCTTGGGCACTTCGCGGCGCGGATCCTTGGCTTCGCCTGCGGCGACACCCACCAGCTCGGTGCCCTGGAAGGAGAATCCGGCAATCATGAAGACCGAGACGATGGACAGCCAGCCGCCATGGAAGACATCCTTGCCTTCGCGCCAGTTGGCCAGCGGATCGGTGTGCGCGCCGAGCACCCCGAAGATCATCAGCACGCCGGCGGCCAGGAAGGCGATGACGGTGACCACCTTGATCATGGCCAGCCAGAACTCGCCTTCGCCGAAGGCCTTGGCGGACAAAGCATTCAAGGCGGTCAAGGCCACCAGGAAAGAGCCGGCCCAGACCCAACCGGGGACATCAGGCAACCAGAAGCTCATCACGATGCCAGCGGCCACCAGTTCCGCCGCGACAGTGATGGCCCAGTTGAACCAGTAGTTCCAACCGATGGCGAAGCCGAAGGAGGGGGAAACGAAGCGGGTAGCGAAGGTCTGGAAGGATCCGGCCACCGGGATCTTCGCGGTCATCTCGCCCAGGGACTGCATGAGCAGGTACACCATGAGACCCACCGCGGCGTAGGCCAGCAGCGCGCCGCCGGGACCCGCCTGGGCAATAGTGCCGCCGGAGGCCACGAACAGCCCGGTGCCGATGGAACCGCCAATGGCGATCATCTGCAGGTGGCGGCTGCTCATGCCGCGCTTAAGCTGGTTCTGCACCAGGGGTGCGGGATCCACGGCCTTTGGACCGGTTGTCGACGTCACTGTCGTTCGCTGCATAGGTTTCATCACAGGTGCCATACAACACCAGTTCCACAGGGGAATGCGACGTGGATCACTTCAGGTCTTGCTGAGGACATGCAGCCGCTTGCAGCAAGCGGGGCGAGTTGGTCCAGCGAACCGTTTCCTAGTGGCGGAGAACTGTAAAACAGCGATAGGGCTACTCGTTAGCCAGATGGTCCAATTAGCAACAAGCATTACTCTCTCTAACCAAATCAATGCCCATGAGATAGTGATACTTAGTCTTTTGGTTTCAGGGCTTCACACCTCCCGGCTTCGAACTGCTCTTGCCGCAACTGCTGGGCGGCCGGATCCCGGAGCTTGGCGAAGCCCGCTTGGCAATTCTGTGAATTCTGAATGTGACGCGTTTTTGTCACATAGATCACTGGCCCTGCGGGCTGGGCACACCGAGAGGGCCAGTCTGTTCCAAGACGCATCAACGATAGTCTTGGATCATGGCCCAGGCTTCAAATGACTCCACGCTCAATGAACAATTCGCCGCCCTGCTTTCGGAAGACGGCTGGAAGCTGCTTTCCACCATCGACCCGTCCAGGGTGGCCACCAAGGATGCTGCTTGGTCGCTGAATGAGAAGCTGCGCAAGGAAGGCCACGACGCCCAGGTGGTTCGCGCCGTCATGGCGCAGGCCGAGCTGCGTTTCCGGGCGAGGGTGAAATTCGGCCCCTTTGCAGACTCGTTGATCTTGACCCCGGCCGGACTGGAGCAGGCCACGCGCCTGACCATCGCCGGGCTGCATGCCCGCCGCTACACCAATGCCGGTTCCACCCACGTCGCCGACCTCGGATGTGGCATCGGCACCGACTCCATTGCGCTGGCCAGCGCTGGCGTGCAGGTCACCGCAGTAGAGATGGATGAAACCACCGCGGCAGCCACAACACTGAACCTGATGCCCTTCGACAATGCCACTGTGATCCACGGCAGCGCCGAGGACACCGATCTGACCGGGGTTGACGGCGTCTGGCTGGATCCAGCCCGGCGTACCGACGTGAAGGGAAGCACCCGCCGACTCTTTGACCCCGAGGCGTTTTCCCCGCCCCTGTCTTTCGTGGAGAAGCTGGTGGACTCCGGGCTGGACGTCGGAGTGAAACTTGGTCCGGGCCTGCCCCATGAAGCGATTCCGGCGAACGCCGAGGCTGTCTGGATTTCGGACCACGGCTCGGTCATCGAGGCCTGCCTCTGGTTCGGCAAGCTCAAGCGCAAGGACATCGCCCGTGCCGCGCTGGTCATCGACAAGGACGGCGCCCACGAGTTGGCCAGTGCAGCTGCCGCGGCAAATGATCAGCCAGCCCCGGTAGGCGAATTGGAAGCGCACATCTACGAACCAGATGGCGCAGTGATCCGTTCCCACCTGATCTCGACCTTGCTGGAGCGCACTGGCGGCCACCTGCTCGATGAGCACATCGCCTACTTCACCCATAACCAGCAGATTTCCACGCCGTTTGCCCGCGGATACAAAGTCATGGCAGTGCATGACTACAACGTGAAGAAGCTGCGCAGCTGGGTGAAATCCAACGGCATCGGCACATTGGATATCAAGAAGCGCGGAGTCGACGTCACGCCCGAAGAATTGCGCCGCATTTTGCTGGCAGGCTCCCCCAAGAGCGCCAAGAACAAGGCAACGCTGATCCTGGCTCGCCTCGGCGACAAACGCGTAGCTTTCGAGGTCATCCCGCACTAGTCTGGGGTGACGCAGGTCCCACCGGAGCATTGTCCCGGCAGGAGCGGCGCAATACATACAATGAGTATGGAGAAACATCGAGGAATCGGTGGACGCTCCATCCACTTTGTTCGGCTCCGGAGCATTCCGTCCGAGACGTCATCAATAGGAGCGCCGTGCAGAAAATCGAGTTCGCCCACTCTTCCCAATCCACTATCGGTGTCGAATGGGAAATCGCCTTGGTCAATCGCGAAAGTGCGGACTTGTGCTCGGTTGCCGAGAGTATCCTTGACCAGCTCAAGGATGAGGCCGGTCTTGACCGCGAAGATGAGCATCCGACAGTGAAGCCGGAATTGTTGATGAATACCGTGGAGGTGGTCACCGGTGTCCATACCAACGTGGCAGACGCGGCTGAGGAACTGCGCACCAACGTGCGCATGCTCAACGAGGTCGCCGGAAACCACGGCGTGGACCTGTATTCCGCGGGCTCCCATCCTTTTGCCGCGCCGACCTTGCAGCCGGTGACGGACAAGGACCGCTATGCCAAGCTGATTGACCGCACCCAGTGGTGGGGCCGCCAGATGGTGATCTACGGCGTGCACGTGCACGTGGGCTTGGACGATCGCGAAAAAGCGCTTCCAATCACTGACGGTTTGATCAACTACCAGCCGCATTTCCAAGCACTCAGCGCCTCCTCCCCCTACTGGGGCGGGGAAGACACCGGCTACGCTTCGCAGCGTTCGCTGATGTTCCAGCAGCTGCCAGCTGCCGGGATCCCCTTCCACTTCGATTCATGGTCCGAATACGAATCCCACGTTACAGACATGCTGCACACCGGGGTTATTGATGATGTCTCCGAGATCCGCTGGGATGTGCGTCCGGTACCTCGTTTGGGCACCGTGGAAATGCGCATCTGCGATGGCGTGAGCTCTCTGGATGACATTGCCGCCTTTACCGCACTGACCCAGTGCCTGGTGCACGACATGTCGCTATCAATCGAAGCCGGCTACAAGATTCCTGTCATGCCGGCCTGGTTCCGAGTGGAGAACAAGTGGCGCGCCGCCCGCTACGGGCTGGATGCCATCATCATCCTCAACGCCCAAGGCGACGAGATGCTGGTGACCGACCACCTGCGCTCAGAGGTCAAGCGCCTGGCACCGATTGCCGAGCAGCTGGGATGCGCCGAGGAACTGCAGGGCATCATCCGTTTGATCGAACGCGGGGCGGAATACCAGTTGCAGCGCAATACCTTTGCGGCTTCGGGCGGGGATTTCAAGGCAGTGGTGCAGGAAAACGTCCGGCGCATGAAGGCTGTTTAGTCCGGGCAGAGCCCTTGAAGTCAGGAATTAAGGCATCCAGCTCATGCAGTAATCAAGATTCTTGATAACAGTTCGAGCTGCTGCTTCGGGATCGCCTGCTTCGATTGCGTCTACCAGTGATTCGTGGCCCTCGTGCAGGCAGCCATCGAATCCGTCGGAAAGCCTCTGGACCATCTTGGTTCCGTGGAAAACATCCCCGAAGCTCTCATAGATCTCATGCATCAGCGGAACACCGGAAGCCCGCGCCACTTCCAGATGGAATTTCCAGTCGGCTTTCGCCCACGCAGGATAATCCCGGTTTCCCCATGCTTCGCTTCGCTGGCCCAGCAAAGCGCGCAGCTGTTCGACTACTTTTGCATCAGCGGCTTTGGCAGCGAGCCGGGCCGACTGGGTATCCAGGGCGAATCGCACCTGGAGCACGTCCTGGTCGGAGTGGTCGCGGTACACCCGTTGGGCGGTGCCGCTGATCTCGCTGGTCGCGCGCACGTAGGTGCCATCTCCACGGCGGACCTCGAAGATCCCCGTGCTGGCCAGCGCCTTGATGGCTTCGCGCAAGGTCCCGCGGGAGACGCCCATTTCCGCCATCAGCTCGGGTTCAGCCGGAATGCGGTCCCCCACCTTCCAGCGGCCGTGCGCTACGGCGCTCTGCAGCTTCGCCACAACCTCTTCGGACAAGGGCGGACGCAATGGGGTCTTGCTCATGGCCGCTCCGCTTCAGCCGAGCCGTCCACTTCGATCAACGGATGCGAATCGGCTTCGGTACGCAGGCCGCCCAGCTTGTAGCAGAACAGAAGCTGCACCACAGCGAAGGCGAGGATGATCACCAAGCCAACCGTCCAAGATCCCAATGCGCCCTGCATGAGCCCCAGGGCGAAGGGTCCAATTGCTGCAATCAGGTAGCCGACAGATTGGGCCACCGTGGACATTGCTGTCGTTTCTTCTGCGCTGCCGCCACTGCGGCTGAGCATGAGCATCACCAGCGGGAACACCCCGAAGCCCAGGCCAATTAAGACCGAGCTGATCAAGGACAGTTCTACCGGCAAGAGCAGCAGAGCGATAAAACCGAGTACCGAGCAGCTGGTAGTCAGCACGAAGGCACTGCGCAGCAGGGCCGGCTTCGAAGCCATCCAGAGCATGATCATGACTGCCGGGATACTGACTCCCTGCACGATGCCCAGCATCAAGCCGGCATCAACTGGCTCCAGCCCGCGCGAAATGAGGATATGCGGCAACCAGCTGACCACGGTATAGACCAGCAGCGACTGGATGCCGAAAACAGTGGTGAACAGCAAGCCCTTGCGCGTGGCCAGTAGCGGCCATGGAGAAACATGCGTGCCCTTCTGAACAGCGGAACGCTTCCCGGAGATGGACAACGGCACAAATACCAGCAAAGCCAGGCCGGCGGGAATCGCCCACAAAGCCAATGCCGTCGTCGGCGAACCCGCCTTCACCGCCAGCGGGACGCTGATTGCGGAGGCCAGCGTCGCGCCGATGGACATGGTGGTCGTGTAGGCCGCGGTCATCGACGCGGCGCGGTTCCCGTGGTGCTCTCGAATAAATGAGGGCATGGCCACATTGCAGATGGCCAAGCCGCACATGCCTACCACGGTGCCGGCCAGCAAAGCCCAAGTTGAATCGACAATGCGCAAGGCCAGCCCAGCGGTGAGCAGCAGCAAGGACAGGGCGATGCCCAGTTCCAGTCCGGTCCTGCGGATCACCAAGCTCGTTGCCGCGCCAGCCACGGCAAAGCACAAAACTGGGATCGTCGGCAGCAGCGAAGCGATGAACGTGCCGTACCCCATCATCTCCTGCAGGTCATGGAAGAGCGGAGATGCCGAGGCAATGCCCATGCGCAGGTTCAGGCCCACGAGGATTACGGCGGCGATGGCTAGCGCACCAGCCAGCCACGGGGATTTGCCTGGCGCATTGGCGGTCGGCGGAAGCACTGAATCAGAGGCGTTGGTGATCACGTTTAAACATTAGACGTTTGATGTTTGCTGCGGGGAATCTTGTGACCTGACACACGCTCTGAAAGGAACATATTCGAAGCGCTAGTTCGATCGTTTTATTTATGCACAGGGACAAATACGGACTGCCAATGTTCACTATCCGGTCACTAGGCATCCCTACGCTCTAGGAGTTATCAGCCGACTGGCTAACTAGCTGGCTATCTATTAATTCGAAAGGCATTCCTGTGAGCAATTCTTCTTCTGTCCCCCGTCGTGGAGTACTGATTGGCAGCACCGCTGCCGCGATTACCGGTCTTTTCGCTGCCAGCAGCACTGCGGCGGCTGCAGCACCGGCCAAGAAGTCCCCGGCAGCCTCCCCGAAGCTCAAGTTCGCTGCCGACGGCAAGTTCAAGATCGTCCAGTTCAATGACACGCAAGATGGGCCGCGCACCGATCGCCGCACGCTGGAGCTGATGGACAAGGTCTTGGATACCGAAAAGCCTGGGTTCGCGCTTATCAACGGTGATGTCATCAATGGCTCGGCAAAGACCACCACCGAGGTCAAGCAAGCCATCAACAATGTAGTCCAGCCAATGGAATCCCGTGGTATCCCTTGGGCTCTGACCTTTGGCAACCATGACGAGGATTCGATGCCGCACGGCACGAATATGACCGATGCCAGGATTCTCGATTTCATTCGGGGCTACGAATTCAACGCCAACGCGAAAAATGACAAGATCCAGGGAGAATCGAATTCGCAGCTGCTGATCGTGTCATCCAAGAACGCCAAGCCTGCCTTCGGCATCTGGCTGCTTGATTCGAATCGCTACGCGCCAGATACCCTTGGCGGCCAGGACTTCGAAGGCCTCATGTCCTACGACTGGATCCGCCCGGAGCAAATCGCTTGGTATCGCGAAGCCTCTAAGGCAACAGAAGCACGCTACGGCAAGGTCCAGTCCTTGATGTTCTTCCATATCCCGCTGTGGGAGCACCACCACATGTGGTTCGGAGCCCAGTTCACCTCGAATGATGCCGATCATCAGAAGGCGGTCAAGAAGCACTCCATCGAGGGAGTCAAGAACGAGGGAATCTACACCGGTGCATTCAACTCCGGCATGTTCACTGCTCTGCAGGAACGTGGAGATGTTCGTGGCGTGTACTGCGGCCACGACCACATCAACACCTTCAAGGGCAACTACTACGGTATCGAGCTGGGTTACGCGCCGGGTACCGGTTTCGGCACTTATGGTTTGGGCGGCACCGAGAACCACGAGCTTCGTGGCGCTCGCGTCTTCGAGCTGGATGAGAACAAAGACGGGGTCTACACCGGAACCCGCACGGTATTTGCCAAGGATTTGGGAATCGATATGGGCACTAAGACGCAGCCGCTCGACGAGCCGCTTCCGCTGCCATAGTCAACATGGCTTGCTGCGCGCTGAATACTCGACGCGCAGCAATCCAATGGAACCGAAGATCGCAAGGATGCTGGTGATTCCGGAATTGGCATAGTTCTCATTGCGCGTGTATCAGGATTGCGCGAAGTCTCCGGCCCTGCTGGGAAACCGATTACATACCCAGCGTTAGGAACTTATGCGATTACCGCAAGGTAATCCGTGTGACGGGCTGCGAAGAATCCGTAGCGAAGTCCAACCCCGATGGGGCCACGCCATCTGCGACCAACTGGGCACCAAGCGCAGCAACCATGCCACCGTTATCCGTGCAGAGGCTGAACGGTGGAACCACAAGCTCGATTCCTGCCGAAGTGCAACGAGCCGCCAGCAGTTCGCGCAAGCGGGTATTAGCTGCAACTCCCCCGCCTAGCAGCAAGGTCTTCAGACCTTGTTCCTGCATTGCGCGCACAGCCTTGGACGTAATCACGTCTACGACAGCTTCCTGGAATGAAGCGGCAATGTCAGCAACTGGGATCTCTCCGCCGTTGGCCTCGAAGTGCTCGACGCAACGGGCTACAGCAGTCTTCAGTCCTGAGAACGAGAAGTTGTTGCGGTGCTTGCCAGGATTCTCGGTACTGCCCACGAACTTCGGCAGCGACAAGCCGCGAGGGAACCGGAATGCCTTTCGGTCTCCATCCCTGGCCGCCTTGTCGATAGCCGGACCGCCTGGATACCCAAGACCCAGCAAACGAGCAGTCTTGTCATAGGCTTCACCGGCTGCATCATCAATCGTGGAGCCCAACAGCTGCACGTCGTTAGTCAGCGAAGTGACCTTCAAGATTTCGGTATGCCCGCCTGAGACCAGCAGTGCTCCGAAAGTAGGCGGCAATACGGTTCCTTCAAGAACGCCAACACCTACGTGAGCAACCAAGTGGTTGATCCCGTACAGCGGTTTGCCGGTAGCCAGGGCCAAGGCTTTGGCCGCTGATACGCCAACCATGAGGGCGCCGGCCAGGCCGGGACCGCTGGTCACGGCGATGGCATCAATGTCCTCAAGAGTCAGCTCCGCGGTATCCAAGGCGGACTGCAGGGTAGGCACGAAGGCTTCCAAATGAGCTCGCGCAGCGATCTCGGGAATCACGCCACCAAAGCGTACATGCTCATCCATGGAGCTGGAGACAGCGTTAGCCAGAAGCTTGTTGCCGCGTACGATGCCCACGCCGGTTTCATCGCAGGAGGACTCAATGCCTAGTACTACGGGTTCGGTGATGCTCATGCGTTGCGTTCTTCCTCTTGTCCTTGCTGTGCATCCAGCGGGAGTCTCATAATTAGTGCATCAACCCCGCCTTTGTAGTACCCCTTGCGGCGGTGGATGGTAGTGAATCCGATGGATTCATACAGGCCAATAGCAGTGGGGTTATCAAAGCGGACTTCGAGCATCACATCCAGTGCATTTTTCTCACCAGCCGTCTTGATCAGCAGGGACAATAGCTTGCGTCCCAGGCCTCGACCTTGGTAATCAGGGTGCATGGCGATGGTCTGCACATCGGCAATCGGCAAAACCACGCACAGGCCGGCATAGCCGACAACTCGACCAGAGTCTTCATAGACCCAGTAGGTGCGGGTGTCGCGCTGCGCTAGCTCGGATTCGAAACCAGCCAGTGGCCATGCATCCTCGGGAAACAGCTGCTGTTCCAACTCGTGGACGGCCAGCAGATCCTCGGCAGCCATGGGACGCAGGATGACCTGGTTCGCCTCGTTCATCACTTAGCCTGCTTCATGAACGCCGGAACCTGTGCATCGGATTCGCGCAGGTACTGCGGCGAAGTGTCAGACAGATCCTTGCCCGCAGCCAGATCGCTTATGCCTCGGCGGACGAGGTAGCCAGCGTTTGCAATCCATTCAAAGGACTCAGGCATGGGCTTGGCCCCGGCTTCTTCCAATTGCTCGGCATAGATTCCGGCGCCAATGCCGTAGACCGGCAATGCAGGAAGGGCTGAAGCAGCTGAAACATGCGGGCCATCAACCATGGCTCCATCCTGGTCGTAGCGAGCCCAGTACACTTCTTTGCGGCGCGCATCGGAAGCCACAATGAACTGTGTCGGAGCCTCGCCTGCATCCAGCACCTGTTCGGCGAGCGCATGCAAGGACATCACACCATGCACGGGTACCCGCCATACGAAGCCGAAGGTACGCGCGGCAACCAAGCCAACGCGCAGGCCGGTGAACGGGCCCGGCCCTACGCCAACGATAATGCCAGCAAGGTCTTGGCCTTTCTGTCCATGAGCGTCCAAGAGCTCCTTGACGTATGCCGACAGGGTTTCGGTCTGGTCATTCCCCTTGGATGAAACCCGCTGGTCGACAACTGAACCGGTGGCTTTGTCAACCAGTGCCACCGATGCGTTGGCGGAGGTGTCGATAGATAAGTAGTTAGGCATGCTTCTCTTCCGTGTGCTGCGCAGTTACTGCAGACAGTAAAGTGTCTTTCAACTGGGCAAAGGTGTCCTCGTCCCAGCGCGGGCCGATTCCCTTCAGGCTGAACAACCGCGGCTCGTCCAGCTCTTCCTCCGATTCTTCCCACGGGTTGGCACTCGGTGCGGCCAGGGCTTCGCGGTCCAGCTGGATTTCCAGACGCGAGTCCGTGAGATGTTCCACCTTGCCCAGCCCCCACTCCACAACGGTGACTGAATCAGCCAGCGTTGATTCGAGATCCAGGGTGTCCACGTCGTCGTGGCCCTTCAAGCGGTAGGCATCCACGTGGATCAGTCCGGGGCCATCGCCTAGCGCCGGGTGCTGGCGGGCCAAAACGAATGTAGGCGAGATGATTCCCTCGCGTACATTCAGTCCCACGCCCAGCGACTGAGTCAGAGTCGTCTTACCAGCGCCCAAGGCCCCTGTAAGAATCACCAAGTCTCCGGCTTTGAGCTGGGTACCAAGAGCTTCCCCCAGCGCTTCGGTAACAGTGAGGTCATCTAGTTGGCAGGAGAATTCCCGCACCGGGTTACTCACGGGCTTCACCCCAGCTGCCTTCGATGTAGTAGCGGGGCACGCGCGGAGAAATGCGGGTTACCACTTCGTAGTTGATGGTGTTCGCCGCATAGGCCCAAGTGTTCACCGACTGCCCGCCTTTACCGAAGATAATCGCCTCGGCGCCGAGGAAGTCCTCAGGCTTGATGTCCGCGCCCAGATCAATGACGCACTGGTCCATGGCGATGCGTCCGCGTACCGGGTAGGTGCGTCCGTTAACTGTTACCGGCGCACCTGTTGCGATGCGCGGCAAACCGTCTGCATAGCCCATGGGGATCAGCCCGAGGTAGGTCTCCGCTTCAGTCTTGTAATTCAGGCCGTAGGACACGCCCTGCCCCGGATGGACCTTCTTGACGTTAGCCACGCGGGTCTTCACTGTCATGGCTGGACGCAGGCCGAAACTTTCTGGCGAGTCGGTTTCAAAGGGGCTCAGGCCATACAAGCCCAACCCCAAGCGCACCATGTCGTGGTGTGAATCAGGTCGCGAAAGGATACCCGGCGTATTGGCGATATGGCGCACTTCAAGATCGAAGCCGGCTGCTTCTACCAGTTCTATGGCCTTGTTGAAGATCTCCAGCTGCTCGTCCGTTTCGGGCCGCTCTGGCTCATCTGCGACCGCGAGGTGGGAGAAGATGCCAACTACGCGCAGCAGTCCTTCTTCTTGGAAGTCGCTGGCGCGGTTCAACAGATCAGGCAGGGCATCCATAGTGGAGCCATTGCGGCCAAGTCCTGTGTCCACCTTGATGTGGATACGTGCCGGTGTCTGCACGGCACGTGCTGCGGCGGCAACGTATTCAAGTTCCCAGCCTGAGACTCCCAGATCAAGACCGGCATCAATGGCGGCCTCGAATGGGGTGTCCTCGGTGTGCAGCCAGGCCATCATGGGAGCATCGATGCCCGCTTCACGCAGGGCGAGAGCTTCCGTCGCATGGGCACACCCGATCCAGCGGGCGCCACCTTCCAAGGCGGCTTTGGCTACGGGGATAGCTCCATGGCCGTAGGCGTCTGCTTTGACGACGGCCATAACTGCAGCTGGGGCTACAACATCAGAAATCTGCTTGACGTTGTTGCGGATGGCCGACAAGTCAATGACTGCACGACGTTCAAATCCGATAGCCTGTGCACCGCTGGTGCTCTTTGTCAGGTTGCTTTCTTCAAGCGCTTCAGAGTTCACCTATTCATCTTCGCACTTTTCGGTTCCGCTTGCCTTGTCCACCCGTGCGCAGTTCGGCACATAGTGCGAGTTAAAGTCGGAAGGGGGGGACCC
>NZ_JBLVOC010000005.1:249057-266357 GCF_053543575.1 Glutamicibacter sp. AGC84 | reverse complement strand
TGCTGCGCCCCGCCCCTTGGAGACGGATGTTTGTCAGGGCTTAGCGCAGAGTCTTCAGCTCGTCGCGGATCTGGGCGAGCAGCTCCAGCTGTGGATCTACTTCTTCCTCTGGCTCTTCTGCACCGGCAGCACGGCGTGCAGCCAGTCGCTCGTTGAGCTTGGTCATTGGCAGAACCAGCGCGAAGTAGACAGCTGCAGCAATCAGCAGGAAGTTGACCAGTGCAGTGAGGAAGACACCGAACTTGATGTCAACGCCGTCAATGGTTAGCAACAAGAAGCTGTCGAAGTTTGGAGATCCAACCAGGGCAGCGATCAATGGCATCAGCACATTATCGACCAAGGCGGTGACTACGGCGCCGAAGGCAGCGCCGATAACAACAGCAACGGCCAGATCGACAACGTTGCCCTTCATAATAAAATCGCGGAAACCTTTTAGCATGGTTAGAGCATACACAGGAAAATCACAGCAAGACTACGAATTTGGGCTCCGATCTGTAATAGTTCGGCAAATTCACAGAAATCGTTTGCTTAGATATCAGCTGAAGAAGCCTAGATTTTCCTCAATAGCATCCTGCGCACCGAGTGATCCGCCGCCTTGCGCAGTACTAATTGCGCCCGCCCACGCGTAGGCAAGACGTTTTCCCTGAGGTTCTGCTCGTTAATGCGCTTCCAGATACCGTGAGCAGTTTCCCGTGCCTCGACATCAGTGAGCTGGGCATAGCGGTGGAAGTAGCTGGCCGGGTCGGAGAAGGCACCGGAGCGCAGACGCATAAACCGCTTAATGTACCACTCTTCGATATCCGCGGTACGCGCATCCACATAGACGGAGAAGTCGAAGAAGTCGCTCAGGGCCAGGCCCACGGTTCCATCGGAACGGGTTCGAGCAGGCTGCAATACGTTCAGTCCCTCGACAATCAATACCTGCGGTGAGCGGATTACATTGCGCTCCCCCGGGATGATGTCGTAGGTCAGGTGCGAGTAGACCGGAGCACTTACTTCTGGGGCACCAGACTTTACCGCCGAGACAAAGCGCAGCAGCGCCCGCCGGTCATAGGATTCGGGGAACCCCTTGCGGTGCATGATCCCGCGGCGCTCAAGCTCGGCATTCGGGTACAAGAAACCATCAGTGGTTATGAGCTGGACATCAGGCGTATGCGGCCAGCGGCGCAGCATTTCCTGCAGTACACGAGCAGTTGTGGACTTTCCCACGGCAACCGAGCCGGCGACGCCGATGACAAAAGGCGTGCGGCTGGTCTGCTCGCCCAAGAAGGTAGTGGTTGCCTGATGCGTCGCGCCGGCACCCTCGACATAAAGCGACAGCAGGCGGCTCAGTGGCAGGTAGACGTCCCGGACCTCTTGCAAGTCCAGCTGGTCGCCGAGGCCGCGTAGCCGCTCAATGTCCGAATAATTCAGCGGCTGTTCCATTTGATTGGACAGGCGCGCCCATGTCTCGCGCTCCAGTTCAACGAAAGGCGAGATAGGCGTTTCAAGTGTTCCGTGTGGTTCCACGAGGGTAAATTCTGCCAAGAATATGCTCCACATCCCAATTAACAACATCAACAAGGCAATTGGATTAGTCAAAAAACGGCCGACTGGTGATCTAAGACATAGGTAATTTTGAGTGCTCCGACACGATTATTCCCATCGATAGGCATTGAACCGGTAGGATTTTTCCCATGTGCGGAATTGTTGGATATGCAGGAACCTCGAGCCAGGTCGCCGATCATGGCGCCCTCGACGTTCTAATTGAAGGTTTGCGTCGGTTGGAATACCGCGGCTACGACTCGGCCGGTGTCGCTGTTGTTGCCGATGGCGCCATTCATTCTCGTAAGAAGGCCGGCAAGCTGGTCAATCTGGAAAATGAAATTGCCGAGTCCCCATTGCCTAAGTCGATGACCGGCATTGGGCATACCCGTTGGGCAACCCACGGTGGTCCGAGCGATCAGAACGCTCACCCACACCTGGCCGATGGTGGCAAGCTTGCCATGATCCACAACGGAATTATTGAAAACTTCGCCGGCATCAAGGCCGGCTTGGCAGCCGAGGGCGTTGAATTCCTCTCGGATACCGATACCGAGGTTGCCGCAGCTCTGCTGGGCAAGCTCTACAGCTCCGAGGCCGAAGGCGATTTGACCCGCGCCATGCAGCTTGCTGTTCAGCAGCTCGAAGGTGCTTTCACCCTCTTGGCAGTTCACCAGGACCACCCAGGTGTTGTCGTTGCGGCTCGCCGCAACTCCCCTCTGGTTCTCGGTCTGGGCGATGGCGAAAACTTCCTGGGTTCGGATGTCTCCGGCTTCATCGACTTCACCCGTCGTGCCGTAGAACTGGGCCAGGACCAGATCGTAACCATCACCCCGGATAACCATTCCATCACCGACTTCGACGGCAACCCGGCCGAAGGCAAGGAATTCACCGTTGACTGGGATGCAGCCAGCGCTGAAAAGGGTGGCTTCCCATCCTTCATGGAGAAGGAAATCTTCGACCAGCCTGCAGCTGTTGCCGACACCCTGCTGGGCCGCTCGGACGCTGATGGCCGACTGACCCTGGACGAACTGCGTATCGCTCCAGAGGAACTGGCCGAAATCTCCAAGATTGTTGTTCTTGCTTGCGGCACCTCGGCATATGCCGGCTCCGTGGCCAAGTACGCTATCGAGTCCTGGTGCCGTATCCCGGTAGAAGTTGAGCTCTCCCACGAGTTCCGCTACCGCGAGCCAATCGTGGACGAAAAGACCCTGATCGTTTCGATCTCCCAGTCCGGCGAAACCATGGACACCTTGATGGCTGTGCGTTACGCCAAGGAGCAGGGCGCCAAGACCATGTCGATCTGCAACACCAACGGATCGACCATCCCACGCGAATCGGATGCGGTGCTGTACACCCACGCTGGTCCGGAAATTGCTGTGGCTTCCACCAAGGCATTCCTGGCACAGATCACCGCAACCTACCTGCTGGGCCTGTACCTGGCGCAGCTGCGCGGCAACCTGTTCCAGGGCCAGATCAAGGACATCCTTGCCGACCTGGGCAAGATCCCTTCCAAGATCCAGGACGTCTTGGACCGCGCGGAAGAGATCAAGGATCTGGCACGCAACATGTCAGATGCCAACTCCGTGCTGTTCCTGGGCCGCCACGTAGGCTACCCGGTAGCAATGGAAGGCGCCTTGAAGCTCAAGGAAATCGCCTACATCCATGCTGAAGGCTTCGCCGCTGGCGAGCTGAAGCACGGCCCTATCGCCCTGATCGACGATGGCCAGCCAGTGTTCGTCGTAGTTCCTTCCCCTCGCGGTCGCGACTCGCTGCACTCCAAGGTTGTCTCCAATATCCAGGAAGTGCGCGCCCGTGGCGCTAAGACCCTGGTTATTGCCGAAGATGGCGATGCTGCGGTCAAGGACTTCTCCGAGTGGGTCTTCTACGTGCCAGAAACCCCAACCCTGCTGATGCCTCTGCTGGCCACCGTGCCACTGCAGATCTTCGCTTGCGAACTGGCATCCGCCAAGGGCTTCGATGTCGACCAGCCACGCAACTTGGCCAAGTCGGTGACCGTGGAGTAATCCACCGAGCACCAGAATTGCGGGCATTCCCTTTCCGGTAATGCCCGCAATTTTTATGCCCTGCAAGCACTGGATAAACTGATAGGCATGATTGCAGGAATTGGAGTGGACATCGTTGATGTGCCGCGTTTTGGCCGCCAGCTCGAGAAGACTCCACGCTTGCGTGAACGGCTCTTCACCGAAGAAGAGCGGGGCCTGCCCCTGCGATCCCTGGCGGCCCGCTTCGCGGCCAAGGAAGCCATCGCCAAGGCGCTGGGAGCTCCTGCGGGCATGAACTGGCAGGACTGCACTATCCGCAAAGATGAAGCCGGTGATCCCCAGGTTCACAACACTGGTTCAGTGGCCGCTGCCAGCGAGCTGCGTGGCATCAAATCATGGCATCTGACCATGTCCCACGATGGAGATATGGCTATCGCAATGGTGGTTGCAGAACGCTAGGCACCAACGCCACGACGAAAGAATAACGACACGCATCTCATTAAATAGGGCATCGCACAGGTGCCTTGAGTATTGTTTGTCTTATGATTCC
Organism: Glutamicibacter sp. AGC84; assembly: GCF_053543575.1. NCBI lineage: Bacteria > Bacillati > Actinomycetota > Actinomycetes > Micrococcales > Micrococcaceae > Glutamicibacter > Glutamicibacter sp. AGC84. The sequence goes on along the minus strand of NZ_JBLVOC010000005.1, from coordinate 262,280 downwards.
TGTCTACAGTGTTGCGCAAATTCGTGCGGTTGAAGCCCAGGAGAACTCCAAGCGGGGCGAGACCAGCTTAATGAAGCAAGCAGCCGCCCATTTGGCTTCAACGGCAGTCGCCATGCTGACCGAGAATTCCAGCGCCGATCCGGCTTTCGTGGTGGCGCTTATCGGCCCGGGCAACAACGGTGGAGATGGCTTGTATGCACTGGCAGAGCTCCAACTGCAGAAGATTTCCACTCTGGCTCTGCAGTGCCACGAACAGATCCATGCCGAAGGTGCTGCAGCATATCAAGCTGCCGGCGGTACCGTGCTGGACCTCTCCGACGGTCAAGGCGAATTAGCTAATGCCTCGCTCATTATTGACGCCATCTACGGCCTTGGATACCGTGCCGGCTCTGATTTGCCGAAGCTTCCTGCTGGCGCACGGGTGTTGGCCTGCGATATTCCTTCAGGCCTGGATCCTGAAACGGGCGTTGCGCAGGACTCTGTTCTTCGCGCAGAACGCACGGTAACTTTCGGGGCCATGAAATCCGGTCTTCTGTCTGTAGACGGACCGCTGGTTACCGGTGACATTACCGTGGCAGATCTCGAATTCGACTTTTCTTCCGTCCAAGCTGGAACGCAGCTTGTGGACGAGGTGGCCACTCGCGAGCTGCTGGACCAGCACCGCTCTTGGCGGGATGCCGGACGGCACAAGTACCAGCGTGGAGTCCTGGGACTCATCGCCGGTTCCGGCCTTTATCCCGGAGCTGCTCAGCTGACCGCCAAGGCCGCTGTAGCCTGCGGCGTCGGATTGCTTCGCACCCACGTGCCAGAATCCATTCAGCCGCTCATGGCCGTCGCCGTGCCGGAGTCCGTGCCACTGGATGATGAGCAGATCAAGGAAGCGCTGTCTTCCTCCCGCCGTCAGATTCACGGCAAGGGCGCCAAGATCAAGGCTTGGGCCATTGGCCCGGGCTTGGATGGACGCACTCCCCCGACTGGCGCCATCGCTGATGTCTTTGCCAGCCCGCAGCCGGCCGTCATTGACGCGTCCGGATTGGAAGTCGTTCCTGCCGGCCCAAGCGAGCAGCCTCGCGTGCTGACGCCTCATGCCAAGGAACTGCGCATGCTGCTCAGCCGCGCTGGAGTGAAGATCACTCCCGATGAGATTTCCCAGGACCCGATTCGCTGGACCCGGTGGGCCGCCCTGGCATACAACGCCGTGGTCCTGCTCAAGGGACCAACCAGCTACATTGTGGCCCCCAATGGCGACAGCCTGATGGTGAGCCACTCGGCACCAGAATTGGCCACTGCAGGCAGCGGCGATGTCCTGACCGGCATCCTGGGCTACATGCTCTCCGACAGCTCGCTCACGGGCACCGAAGGCCTGCGAACCGTGCCTAACCGCCGCATGATGGAACTGACCGCGTGTGCCGCTTACATTCATGGCCACCTGGGCCGGGTGACCGCTTCAGAGGGAACTGTCAATGCTTCGCGCCTGATCGAGAACCTGCCTAAGGTCATGAAGCAGTTCGGCTTCTAGGCTCTGGGTCCCTCTAGAGGCCGCCAGAAACTTTGAGAACGCTGCCGGTGGTGTAGGCGGCTTCGCTAGACAATAGCCAAGCCACCGCACCGGCTACTTCTGTCGGCTTGCCTGCGCGTCCCATCGGGATCGTCTCGGCGATTTGCGCAGGGCGCTGTGGATCCTTATGGAATTCAGTCCAAAGCGTTCCCGGGCTAACCGCATTCACTCGGATGCAGTCCTTAGCCAGTTCCTTGGACAGTCCCACTGTCAAGGCTTCTACTCCGGCCTTGGCTGCAGCGTAATGCACGTACGTGAAGGGGCTTCCGGATTCAGCCGCCACCGATGAAATGTTCACGATTGCACCACCGCCATGTGACTGGAGCAGGGGCAGCGCATATTTAATGCAGGTAATTGGGCCCAGAAGGTTCACGTTCAGATCCGCGGCGATATCGGTCAACTCGTTGTCTGCCAGATTTCCGATGGCCGTCGCTGATCCCGCGTTGTTTACCAGTCCTTCAAGTTCACCAATGTCCTTCACTCGGGCGAAGAACCTTGCCACTGATTCTTCATTGGCGCAGTCGATCTGCAGGACATGGCAAATAGCGCCGAGCTCACGGACTTTATCTGCCACTGCCTGCGCCGATTTCTCATCCTGCCTGTAGCCGATGATCAAGTTGCGGTCGGTGGCTAGACGCACCGCAATCGCGGCTCCTAAGCCACGACCACCGCCGGTGACCACAGTGTATGCCATGAGGCTCGCTCTCTCTTGCAGTTGCAGTCGCGTACCGCAGCTAGCTTCAGGAAGCCTGTACCGGAATCGAGGTAGTTGCCGGAGCCATGTTGCCCAGCTCGAAGTATTCACCCGGACCGGTAACAGTCCAGCCCTGATTCCGCCATTCAGGGCGGTCCAGGACGTTGCGCCCGTCAATCAGCTGCTTGTTGGCCACTACATCCGCCAGATCCGACGGATTCAGTTCGCGGAATTCATTCCATTCGGTCAGCACCAAGGTCAGGTCCGCATCCTTCGCCGCTTCCTTGAAGGAATCAACGTAGTTCAAGCGCGGGAAACGGCCGGCAGCGTTGGCGTTGCCTTCTGGGTCGTAGACCGAGACTTCAGCGCCCTCGTTGTACAGGCGGACGGCGATATCCAGTGCTGGCGAGTCCCGCACATCATCGCTGTTCGGCTTGAAAGTCACGCCGAGTACGCAGACATGCTTGCCTGCCAGCTCATTGCCCAGCATGTGCGAGGCCAGCGAGACCACGCGGTCACGGCGTCGCAAATTGATCTGGTCGACTTCAGCCAAGAAGCCCATGGTCTGGCTCAGGCCAAGTTCGCTGACGCGTGCTTGGAGGGCTCGAATGTCCTTGGGCAGGCAACCGCCACCGAAGCCCACTCCAGCGTTCAGGAAACGGCGTCCAATGCGCTTATCGTGGCCAATGGCGTCGGCAAGGACCTTGATGTCGCCGCCTACGGTTTCAGTCACCTCCGCAAAGGCGTTGATGAAAGAAATCTTGGTAGCCAGGAAGGCGTTGGCTGCAACCTTGACCAGTTCTGCAGTCTCCAGGTCCGTGGCGATCTCCGGAGTATCCAAGGCAAGGATCGGTGCATAGACTTTGCGCAGCAGTTCCAGTCCGCGTTCATGCTCCAGGCCGTAGACGAGGCGATCGGGGCGCAGGGTATCCTGGACGGCGAAGCCTTCGCGAAGGAACTCCGGATTCCATGCCAGCGCGATGCTGCTTCCGTTCTTGGCGTCCTGGGCAATTTTCTCGCTCAGCCGGCGTGCGGTGCCTACCGGCACGGTGGACTTGCCGACAATCAGCGCTTCGCCGGTGATGTGCTCCAGCAGCGAATCCACGGCACCGTCTACGTAGGACATGTCTGCTGATTGCGAGTCGGCGCGCTGCGGGGTGCCCACGGTGATGAAGTGGATATCCGCGCCGGCAGCGACTTCTGCGTAGCTGTCGGTGAAGCGCAGGCGTCCGGAGGCCACATGCTTGCGCAGCAGTTCTGGCAGGCCTGGCTCGTGGAAGGGCAGAACGCCAGCGGCCAGTGCTTCCAGCTTGGCTTTGTCTACGTCCAGTCCAATGACTTCATAGCCCAGTTCAGCCATGCAGGCGGCATGGGTTGCACCGAGGTAGCCGGTGCCGATCACGCTGATGCGTAAAGTCACGAAAGTCCTTCTCTCCGAGAACGCGAACCGATATCAGTTTCTATTAGTTAGCATGCCACACCCCCGCAGCCTGTTCCGGCGTGGAACGCGCTGCGGGGGTGTGAGTTTTCTTGATATTTACGTGTTGGTTGCTGGGAAGCTACTGGGCCTAGAGGGCCAGATGCTCCTTGACCGATCCTGCCAGGGCTTCGGCTTCGGCCTGGGCCTGCTCGTGGGTAGCTGCCTCGACCATGACGCGAACTACTGGCTCGGTCCCCGATGGACGCAGCAGCACACGGCCGGTGGTGCCCAAGCGTGCCTCAGCAGCGGCAATTGCCCGTTGCAGCGGTTCGCATTCTGGAACGCTGGCCTTGTCTACGCCGCGTACGTTGATCAGCACCTGTGGCAGGACGGTCAGCACGGCAGCAAGTTCCTTCAGGGTCTTGCCGGTAGCCTTCACGCGGGCCGCAATCATCAGGCCGGTCAGCACGCCGTCGCCGGTGGTGGCGTGCTTGGAGAAGATCACGTGGCCGGATTGCTCGCCACCCAGGGAGTAATCGCCTTCGCGCATGCCTTCGAGCACGTAGCGGTCACCCACGCCGGTCTGCTTAACAGTGATGCCTGCTGCTTCCATGGCCAGGGTCAGGCCGAGGTTGCTCATCACGGTGGCAACCAGGGTGTTGTCCTTGAGTTCGCCGCGGTCCTTCATGTCCAGTGCCATGACGGCCATGATCTGGTCACCGTCGACGACGGTGCCTTCATGGTCTACTGCAAGACAGCGGTCAGCGTCGCCGTCGTGCGCGATGCCCAGGTCCGCGCCGTGCTCCAGCACAGCGGCCTGCAGCTTCTCCAGGTGGGTGGAGCCGTAGCCGTCATTGATGTTGATGCCGTCCGGATCTGCGCCAATCACGACGATCTCTGCGCCGGCAGCCTTGAAAACCTCTGGGGAGCAGCCCGAAGCAGCGCCGTGGGCGCAGTCCAGAACGACCTTCATGCCATCCAGCCGGTTGGGCAGTGCCTGCAGCAGGTGCATGATGTAGCGGTCCTCAGCGTCGGCGAAACGCGAGACTCGACCTACCTCACCGCCGGTTGGACGTGGCTTTGGCATCTTCAAGCAGGCTTCGATGGCATCTTCCAGCGCATCGTCCAGCTTCTTGCCGCCACGGGCCAAGAACTTAATACCGTTATCCGGAGCCGCGTTGTGCGAGGCGGAGATCATGACACCGAAATCGGCGTTCAGGTCCCCTACCAGGAATGCCGCCGCAGGAGTCGGCAGCGTGCCGGCATCCATGACGTCGACGCCGGAGGCGGCCAGGCCGGCCTCAATTGCGGCAGACAGGAAGTCACCACTGATGCGCGGGTCCTTGGCAACCACAGCGACCGGCTTGTAGCCGTCCTCTGGCTGGCTCAAGCCCAGCACCACCGATGCCGCCTGCGCCAGTTCCAGCGCGAGCTCGGGAGTTAACAGTTCGTTTGCTTTTCCTCGGACCCCATCGGTCCCAAATAACCTTGCCATCGCCTTCAATCATATGCCCTCTGCATTGATTTATACGGCTTAAAGTCCCGCATTGGCAGTGAGATGAGAAAAGATTAATGGGATCTTGCAGTCTTCGGCGTTAAAAGGCCAAAGGCCCCGGCGTCCTTTGCAGGATGCCAGGGCCTTTGGAAAGACCTTGAAGCAAGGTTTAGCGCTTCGAGAACTGCGAAGCCTTACGTGCCTTCTTCAGACCAGCCTTCTTGCGCTCGATGACGCGTGCGTCACGAGTCAAGTAGCCAGCCTTCTTCAGGGTGGCGCGGTTTGCATCGCGATCGATCTCGTTCAGCGAGCGAGCGATACCCAAACGCAGTGCACCGGCCTGGCCGGAAATGCCGCCACCGTTGATACGAGCGATAACGTCGTAAGCACCCTCAAGACCAAGGATCTTGAAAGGCTCGTTGACGTCCTGCTGGTGCAGCTTGTTAGGGAAGAAGTTCTCCAGGGTGCGACCGTTAACGGTCCACTTGCCGGTGCCTGGTACCAGGCGAACGCGGGCGATAGCCTGCTTGCGACGGCCAACTGCTGCACCTGGAACGGTCAGCGGAGCGCGCTCGGTTTCGGCAACTACAGCCGAAGCAGAGGTCTCGGTGGTGTAAGTCGAAGGGGTCTCGCCTTCGAATTCAGTGGTTTCTTCAGCGTTCTGAGCCACGATAATCTCCTATTAAGTATTTCTTCTCGGGGCCAGGACTACTGAGCGACCTGGGTGATTTCCAGTGCCTTTGGCGACTGAGCAGCGTGTGGGTGCTCGGCGCCGCGGTAGACCTTCAGCTTCGACAGCTGGGCATCGGAAAGCTTGTTCTTAGGCAGCATGCCCTTGATGGCCTTCTCAACAGCCAGTACTGGGTTCTTTTCCAGCAGGTCTGCGTAGTTGATGCTCTTCAGGCCACCTGGGAAACCGGAGTGGCGGTAAGCGCGCTTGTTCAGCAGCTTCTTACCGGTCAGTGCAACCTTGTCTGCATTGATGATGATGACATGGTCGCCCATGTCCATGTGTGCAGCATAGGTTGGCTTGTGCTTGCCGCGCAGCAGGGTTGCGGCCTGGACGGCGAGACGGCCGAGTACTACGTCGGTGGCGTCAATGACAAACCACTGACGAGTCTGGTCAGCCGGCTTTGGGGTGTACGTACGCACAGTAATTGCCTTACGTTGATTCGTTTCTGGTCAAACAGTCGCTTGGCTGAAGGCGGTGAGATCCCCCAGTGACAGGCACTGTCGTGTTGTTCTTGTGTTTAGACCAGTACGCCAGGTGAGGACTGATGATAACCGGCCGTCCATATATTGTTCGCACACCCAGCAGACCAGCGACTATGCAACTAAGCCGTCACGCTTGGGCGTGTAGTGTCGAACGTGGACATACACAACTCATAAAAGTTTAGCGGATTAAAGTGTTTCCGGCCAAAAAAGCATGTACGTCGTGAGCAACAACACCCTTAAGATCCCGGGGATTATCGGCTAGTCAGCTTTCCATGCAGGCTTCGTCAACCTCGGCTTCGGTTCGCCGTGCGCGGGTCAGGAGTGCTCGTTCTGCCAGTTCTTCGGCCTCTGGGTAGTAGACCTCTTCGAGGACCAGGGCCCGCGGGTGCGAAAGCTTGGTCTTGGAGTCGCGGACCATCTGTTCCAGCCGCTGGGCCAGGAACCCCGGTTGCTCACGCCCATCCCCCACCATCATCGCGGCACCGATTAGCGCACGGACCATGTTGTGGCAGAAGGCATCGGCCTTCAAATGGGCCAGCACCAAGCCGTCAGCTCCGCGGGTGAAGGTGAACTCCTGCAGGGTACGAATGGTCGTGGCATGCGGACGGGGCTTGCAGTAGGTCAAGAAGTCGTGGCGGCCCAGCACGCTTTGCGCCTCGCGATTCATCGCCTCGACATCCAGCTCTTCACGGTGCCACGTGGTCAGGTGGCGGGTCAGTGGATCCCAGCGCTGCTGCCCATCGGCAATCCGGTAGGAGTAGCGGCGGGCCAGCGCAGAGAAGCGGGCATCGAAGCCTTCTGGTGCGCGTTCGGCTTCATGCACCCAAACGGCACCATCCTGACGGCCAAGGATGCCGTTGATGCGGCGTACGAGCGCAGGACCGGGAGCCATGGGCGCCTTGCGTGGCAATCCCGCGTATTCTTCCTCGGTCAAATCGAAGTGCACCACCTGGTGGCGGGCATGCACACCTGCATCGGTGCGTCCGGCAACAACCACGCGCACGCGGCGCCGGATCATCATTTCCAGGGCCTCTTCAACCAGCTGCTGCACGCCCAAGACATTGGGCTGGCGAGCCCAACCGCTATAGGCGGCACCGTCGTATCCGAGCACCATGCGCATGCGGATCCATGCTGGTGCTGCAGTGGCCCCCAATGCGGTGGTGCCCATTGGATCGATGCTTTCTGGCTGAGTACTCATGTATTCAATTATGCGTAAGCAGACGCGCAACCGTCGAATCAAGTGCCCGCCTTCACGCCGTTATCCACAGGCGCCAAAACGAGAGCTGCTGCCGGGAGTAGCCTATGTGCATTCCACGGACCTGCCGCGCAGGCGGCTGGTTCACCAGCACCGTTCTAAGGACTCGCCATGTTCAGGAATGCAGTTAGCTTTATCGCGATATCCGCTGCTGTCCCGCTCTGCTTAAGCGGTTGCAGTTCGGGACAGCTGAGCACAAAGCAATCATGCGACCTCATTAATGAACTGGCCGTAGAGCATTCCATCGAGGAAAAGTGGGCCCTGGCATATATGGGAATTCTTGCGCAGAATTCCCAACCTGCGATTGAGGCTATGGAAACAGCCATCGGCATCTACCGGGAAGTCTCCGAGCAAACTGGCAATAGGCACTTGCGCACTGCATTGCGGTCCGAAATCGAAAACTACCAAGACTTCATTGACCTCATTGCCAACCGCTCCTTTGACGACCCAAAGCTCTCGTCAGACGTTGAGGCAGCCGAGGGCGGACTGCAAGATCAATACACCGACTATGTGCGTGAAACGTGCCCAGCTTCCGCTTCTGAACCTGATCCGTCCGCTTCTTAGGAACCCGCTGCTTGCCGATCCGCTCATGACATACACTGCCTGCAATAACTCCTGATTATAGAATAAACAGGTACTTATCGGTGCCTCACGTGCTGGGCCATCGGATCATCATCGTCTAAGGATCTCCATGTCGAAAAAGTTCGCGGCATCTGCCGCTGCGCTCACCCTTGCATCTGTCATGCTCACTGGTTGCAGTGCAGGCAAACTGTCCACCGAGGAAACCTGCGTTTACATCAACGACCAAGTGGCTGAACGCGGACTGCAGAAGAAGGCGGAGGACTCCAGCGCTGAGCTCTTGGCTGGCGATACATCGGCTTATGCCGAGATCATGAACGAGTTTGATTCCATCCTGGGCGAAGCCGCTGAGAACACGAAGGACAACAAGCTTGCCACCTCCTTGAATGCGGCATCGGAGCAGACCAAGAAAATGGCTGGCCTGATGGCTGAGGGCAACAGCAGCAACATGATGGAAATTTCGCAGCAGATCGCCGAACTGGATACGGCTGAAGCTTCCGAGGCTACGGAATACCTGAATACGGCTTGCCCGGATATGGATTCGTTCAGCTAGGCAATTCCAAGATGCGGATGCCCCTGCCCTCCAACTGACGGGCAAGATCACCCGCGTCTTCACGCAAACAGGCAAAAAAGATTCCCGTTGGTTCCTTGCGGATCCAACGGGAATCTTTTTCGCCTTTGCAGGCGAGAGAGCATTAGCTCGAAGGGGCTTAGGCCTCTTCGGTCTCAGCAGCCTTCTCGGCAGCCTTGGTGGCTTCCTTGACGACAGCCTGCTTTGGCGAAACTGGCTCCATCACGAGCTCGATAACAGCCATAGGAGCGTTGTCGCCCTTGCGGTTACCGATCTTGGTGATGCGGGTGTAGCCACCCTCGCGGTTTGCCATTGCTGGTGCGATGTTCTCGAACAGTTCGTGAACGATCGACTTGTTGGTGCGCGAACGCGAAGCGATGACGGCCTGGACGCGGCGACGCGAAGCCAGGTCTCCGCGCTTAGCGAAGGTGATCAGGCGCTCTGCGTGTGGACGCAGACGCTTGGCACGGGTCAGGGTGGTGGTGATCTTCTTGTTCTCGAAGAGCTGTGCCGACATGTTAGCGAAAATCAATCGCTCATGTGCTGCACTGCCGCCGAGACGCGGACCCTTGGTAGGGGTAGGCATTGTGGTTCTCCTAGATGAATAACCCGTACTGGACGAATATTTCGTTCAGTCGGATGAAGTAGTGTGTCGCTAGACGCGGGTCTTACAGACCTTCGTCGTATTCGTCGCCATCGTCGATGGCGCTACGAGCGGCCAGATCGAAGCCTGGAGGGGAATCCTTCAGGGCCAGACCCAGTTCAACCAGCTTGGCCTTGACTTCGTCAATGGACTTCGCACCGAAGTTGCGGATGTCCATCAAGTCGGCCTCGGAGCGGGTTACGAGTTCACCCACAGAGTGGATGCCCTCACGCTTCAAGCAGTTGTACGAACGAACGGTGAGTTCCAGATCCTCGATCGGCAGCGCCATGTCAGCAGCCATAGCTGCATCGGTTGGCGATGGACCGATTTCGATACCTTCAGCCTGAGTGTTCAGTTCGCGGAACAAACCGAACAGCTCAACCAGGGTGGTACCTGCGGATGCAACTGCATCGCGCGGGGTGATCGATTCCTTGGTCTCCACGTCGACGATCAAACGATCGAAGTCGGTGCGCTGCTCGACACGGGTTGCTTCCACGCGGAAGGTCACCTTCAACACTGGGGAGTAGATCGAATCAACTGGGATTCGACCGATCTCGCCATCAATGTTCTTGTTCTGAGCGGCAGACACATAGCCACGGCCGCGCTCAATGGTCAGTTCCATGTCGAACTTGCCATTGGCGTTGAGGGTGGCGATGTGCAGATCAGGGTTGTGGAACTCCACACCTGCTGGAGGGGTGATGTCCGCTGCAGTAACGATGCCCGGGCCCTGCTTGCGCAGGTAGGCAACGACTGGCTCGTCGTGCTCGGAAGATACCGACAGGTTCTTGATGTTCAAGACCAGTTCGGTGACATCTTCCTTGACACCGGCTACGGTGGTGAACTCGTGCAGTACACCGTCAATTCGAACACTGGTGACAGAAGCACCAGGAATCGAAGAGAGCAGGGTACGGCGGAGCGAGTTACCAAGGGTGTAGCCAAAGCCTGGCTCCAGTGGTTCGATAACGAACCGGGAGCGGTTTTCGGCAACTACTTCTTCGGTCAGGGTTGGGCGCTGCGTAATGAGCACTTACATTTCCTTTCAGCGAGCGTCCGCTATATGACGCCTCACGGGGGTGGAAACGACGGTAGCCTGAGGTGGCCGTTCGTCTTTTTGCAGGCTAATAAGTCCAAGATAGTCACCGGAGCACCCACGAGTGAATGCTTCGGTGACTTCTTAGGCTAAGCCTAGCGAATCAATTAGACGCGGCGACGCTTCGATGGGCGGCAACCGTTGTGAGCGCTTGGGGAAACATCCTGGATGGATCCAACCTCAAGGCCAGCAGCCTGCAACGAACGGATCGCGGTTTCGCGTCCCGAGCCTGGGCCCTTGACGAAAACGTCAACCTTGCGCATGCCGTGCTCCTGAGCGCGCTTTGCAGCGGACTCAGCAGCCATCTGGGCAGCGTATGGGGTCGACTTGCGCGAACCCTTCATGCCTACCTCGCCGGCCGAAGCCCACGAGATAACAGCGCCAGTCGGATCGGTGATCGATACGATGGTGTTGTTGAAGGTGCTCTTGATATGCGCCTGTCCCTGCGCAATATTCTTTTTGTCCTTGCGACGCGGCTTACGTACCGCTCCACGAGTCTTTGGGGGCATTTCTTCTCCTACGAAAAAAGTATTTGAACTAGATCGCTAAGATTTAGCGAGTCTTCTTCTTACCTGCGACGGTACGCTTCGGGCCCTTACGGGTACGTGCGTTGGTCTTGGTGCGCTGACCGCGGACCGGCAGGCCCTTACGGTGACGAATACCTTCGTAGGATCCGATCTCAACCTTGCGGCGAATGTCAGCCTGAACCTCACGGCGCAGGTCACCTTCAACCTTGTAGGTGCCTTCGACGAAGTCGCGCAGCTGCACGAGCTGGTCATCGGTGAGATCCTTGACGCGAGTGTCCGGGCTGATGCCGGTCGCTGCGATGGTCTCTTCTGCACGGGTCTTGCCCACGCCGTAGATGTAAGTCAGCGCGATAATTACGCGCTTCTCGCGTGGAATGTCCACGCCTGCTAAACGAGCCAAGTGGCTACCTTTCAACGAACGGAGGTCTGGAGCAGTACCTTCCGTGATTGCTCACGGCCCCGGCCTCCGAATCCGGGGGTACACCAGGACTTTCGTCCTAGCTGATACTGCCTAATTGACTACGCGTGGGAATCCCGTAAAAACGGAATTAGCCCTGACGCTGCTTGTGGCGTGGGTTCTCGCAGATCACCATGACCACGCCGTTACGACGGATCACCTTGCACTTGTCGCAGATCGGCTTCACGCTAGGGTTAACCTTCAAGGCTTTGTCCTTTTGCGGTTGCAGTTAAATGTGGAGCAGTAAAAAGCTTTGCCCAAGAACATCATTCAGCGGCCGTAGCACAAGATTGCGCTGCGCACGCTGGGAAAGTCTTGGATTCTGCAGATTTACTTGTAGCGGTAAACGATGCGACCTCGGTTGAGGTCGTATGGGCTCATTTCAACCTGCACTCGGTCCTCTGGGAGGATTCGAATGTAGTGCTGACGCATCTTACCCGAGATAGTGGCGAGCACTACGTGTCCATTCGGCAGCTCCACGCGGAACATCGCGTTCGGCAGTGCTTCCGAGACGGTGCCCTCTACCTGGATGACGCCTTCCTTCTTGCCCATTTTCCCCGCTAACTTTTTTTGTTGGCAATTTCCACCAACAAGTAATTGGTTCTGGTCCTTGATCCCTGTACCGAAAACCCGAGGGTTTTAGGCGCAATTAAATCAGGAACCAACAAACAACGATACGGCATTAGTCCACACAGTGCCAATCGTTCATTGACATTTAAAATGTTAGATCCAGCACGCCACAGCCATGTGGCGTACTGGATCCGATGATTTCCAGGCTGGTGCTAGCCCTGGATCGGCGATGGGGTCACGCCGAATGGGGCCAGTCCGGCCGCTCCCCCATCGTGCGCGGTCAATACCCAGATGCCGCCCATGTGGAATGCCACGGTGTGCTCCCACTGCGAGGCGTTGGACTTGTCGTTGGTGACAACAGTCCAGTCGTCTTCCAGCACGGAGGTTTCGATGCCACCGCGAACCAGCATTGGCTCGATGGCCAAGCACATGCCCGGCTTGATGCGTGGGCCGCGGTGCCCCGAGTTGTAGTTCAGCACATCCGGTGCCATGTGCATCTGCGAACCGATGCCATGGCCGCAGTAATCCTCGAGGATGCCCAGCTCGTCGCCTGGCTGGCTGGTGACGAAGTCATCGATGGCCTGGCCGATCTGGCCGATGAAGCGTGCGTTGGCCGCCGCGGCGATGCCGGCCCACATGGCCTGCTCGGTGATGTCGCTCAGGCGCTGGTCAGCTGGGTCGATGTTCTCGCCCACCAGCACGGTGCGTGCCGAGTCGGAGTGCCAGCCGTCGATGATGGCGCCGCCATCGATCTTCAGCACGTCGCCGTCCCTCAGCTCGTAGTCCGATGGGAAGCCGTGGACTACCTCGTGATTGACCGAAGCGCAGATGTTCGCTGGGAAGCCATGGTAGCCAAGGAAGTTGCTGGTCGCGTTGTGGCGTTCGAGCACCTTGCCAAAGGCCTGGTTGATCTCTTCGGTCCGCACCCCGGGCCGAGCCATCGCAACGGCTTCGTCCAGCGCTTCAGCCAGCACCAATCCGGCCTGGCGCATCTTCAGGATCTCGGAGTTGGATTTGTACTCGATTTTCGGCTGTCCTAAAGCCAATGTGATTCCCCTGCCTCAAAGTGTGATGTCCTTGCCGTGTGCCGCTGCCGGCAACCGCAAGGTCCATCAATGCAAAAAGTGCGCAGGGACCGGGCTGCAACAT
>NZ_JBLVOC010000005.1:228470-249037 GCF_053543575.1 Glutamicibacter sp. AGC84 | reverse complement strand
GCAACATCCATTGTTGCTGCACGGTCCCTGCGCGTTGTAACGCTTGTGTCTAGGCGTTGACGTTCAACGCTGCAAGAACACGCTCGGTGACTTCATCGATAGCGCCCAGGCCGTCGACCTTGCGCACGATGCCGCGTTCCTCGTAGCGCTCCACAACGACGCGGGTCTCGTCGTTGTACAGGCCCAGGCGGTGGCGGATGACCTCTTCGGTGTCATCGGCGCGGCCTTCGATCTGCGCACGCTTCAGCAGACGGGCTACCAGCTCGTCGTCATCAGCGGTCAGCTGCAGCACTGCGTCCAGGGCGATGCCCTTGTTGGCCAGCATCGCATCCAGCGCGTCCACCTGCGCACTGGTGCGCGGGTAGCCATCGAGCAGGAAGCCCTTGGCGACGTCGTCCTGGTTCAGGCGGTCTTCAACCATGTTGTTGGTGACCGAATCAGGGACAAAGTCTCCGTTGTCAATGTACTTGCTGGCTTCGAGACCCAGCGGGGTTCCGCCCTTGACGTTGGCACGGAAGATGTCGCCGGTCGAGATGGCGACAATGTCCAAGCGCTCGGAGATCTTTACGGCCTGGGTGCCTTTGCCGGCACCGGGTGGTCCAATAATAAGCAGTCGACTCATCGCAGAAGCCCTTCATAGTTCCGTTGCTGCATTTGAGCATTGATTTGCTTGACGGTTTCCAAACCCACACCAACCATAATCAGGATCGATGTACCGCCAAATGGGAAGCTTTGGTCAGCGTTGAACAGCACGAAGGCAATCAGCGGGATCAACGCAACGAACGCAAGGTACAACGCGCCCGGGAAGGTAATACGGGAAATCACGTACTGCAGGTAATCGGCGGTCGGACGACCAGCACGAATGCCCGGAATGAATCCGCCGTACTTCTTCATGTTGTCGGCGACCTCTTCAGGGTTGAAGGTAATCGCAACATAGAAGTAGGTGAAGCCGATGATCATCAAGGTGTACACCAGCATGTACCACGGCGATGAAGTTGCCGAGTGCTCCTGCAGCCACATCGCCCACTGGGGCAAGGTGCCGTCATCGTTCTGGTTGAACTGAACGATCATCTGCGGCAAAGCCAGGATGGAGCTGGCGAAGATCACTGGGATCACGTTCGCCATATTCAGCTTCAATGGAATATAGGTGGAGGTGCCGCCCACGGTGCGGCGTCCCACGGTGCGCTTGGCGTACTGCACCGGAACACGTCGCTGGGACTGCTCGACGAAGACCACCAGGGCTACAATCAACAAGCCCACCAGCAGCACGCCAATGAAGGTCATGATGCCCTGCGCCTGGAAGATGGCGCCCATCGAGGATGGGAAGCCCGAAGCGATGGAGATGAAGATCAGGATGGACATGCCGTTGCCGATGCCGCGCTCGGTGATCAACTCGCCCATCCACATGATCAGGCCGGTGCCTGCGGTAAGGGTGATGATCATCAGCAGGATGACAATCAACGAGTCATCCGGGACCAGCGGAAGGGTGCAGCTTGGGAACAGGCTGCCGGTACGGGCCAGGGTGACCAAGGTGGTTCCCTGAAGCAGTGCCAAGGCGATGGTCAGGTAACGCGTGTATTGCGTCATCTTGGCCTGGCCGGCCTGGCCTTCCTTGTGCAGGGCCTCGAAGTGCGGGATCACCACACGCAGCAACTGGACGATAATTGCCGCAGTAATGTACGGCATGATTCCCATTGCGAAAACCGAGACCTGCAACAGGGCGCCGCCGCTGAACAGGTTCACGAATGAATAAAGTCCACCGGTGGTTTCACCCATTGCCAGACACTGCTGAACGTTGCTGTAATCAATGCCCGGAGCGGGAATGAATACACCGACACGATAGATCGCAATGATCCCAAGCGTGAACAGCAACTTGTTGCGCAGATCAGGCGTCCGAAAAACTCGGGCTATGGCGCTGAACAAGCGTCCTCCTGAAGTAAGTGCTTGAGCCTGAGGAAGAGATTCTTCCCAGACCTAACGATTCTAGCGGTCTGTTAGGCAATCCTGCCAAATGCGCCACACGAAATGCACACAAATGTTTGCAGGAATGATCCTAAACCGACTAATCAGCCAAGCAATTATAAGAAATCTTAGAATGTTTCGCCGAGAGAAAAAGAAAGTCCCGGTTCACGTTGATTGCTCAACGCGAACCGGGACCATTCAAAGGCTTGACCCTGTATTAGAGGGTGTTTGCCGAGCCGCCAGCAGCAGCGATCTTCTCGGAAGCGGAAGTCGAGAAGGCGTTAACCTTCACGTCAACCTTAACCGTGATGTCGCCGGTGCCCAGCACCTTGACAGGCTGGTTCTTGCGAACGGCGCCCTTGGCAACCAGTGCCTCGACGGTGACTTCGCCACCTTCTGGGAACAGTTCCGAGATCTTGTCCAGGTTTACAACCTGGAACTCGACGCGGAATGGGTTCTTGAAGCCGCGCAGCTTTGGCAGACGCATGTGCAGCGGAAGCTGACCACCTGCGAAGCCTGCCTTCACCTGGTAACGAGCCTTGGTACCCTTGGTACCGCGACCTGCGGTCTTACCCTTGGAGCCCTCACCGCGACCCACGCGGGTCTTAGCGGTCTTGGCACCCTCAGCTGGGCGCAGGTGGTGAACCTTAAGTGCTTTTTCTTCAGCCATCTCTACTTCGCCTCCTCGACCTTCAGCAGGTGTGGGACCTTGTTGACCATGCCAACAGTCACAGGATCGGCGGTGCGAACAACGGTGTGACCGATGCGCTTCAGACCCAGCGAGCGAACAACGTCGCGCTGGCTCTGGTTTCCACCAATGATGGACTTGACCTGGGTGATTGCCAGCTTGGCATCGCTTGGAACAATGTTCTTAGCCATTGATTAAGCACCTGCCTTCTGGGCCTGGATGTGACGCAGCATTGCTGCTGGTGCAACCTCGTCCAGCGGAAGACCGCGGCGAGCTGCAACAGCTTCAGGCTCTTCCAGAGCCTTCAGTGCAGCAATGGTGCCCTGAACGATGTTGATCTGGTTCTGCGAACCCATCGACTTCGACAGGATGTCGTGGATGCCTGCGCACTCCAACACGGCGCGCACTGGGCCACCGGCGATAACACCGGTACCAGGAGCTGCTGGACGGAGCAAGACAACGCCAGCGGCGGCCTCACCCTTGACCAGGTGTGGAATGGTGGTGCCAACGCGTGGAACGCGGAAGAAGGACTTCTTGGCCTCTTCTACGCCCTTTGCGATAGCAGCAGGAACTTCCTTGGCCTTACCGTAGCCAACGCCGACCATACCGTTGCCGTCGCCAACGACCACAAGTGCGGTGAAGCTGAAGCGACGACCACCCTTGACGACCTTGGAGACGCGGTTGATAGCTACAACGCGCTCAAGGAACTTGTCCTTGTCTTCGTTGCGGCTATCCTTCTGGTCACGACCACGACCGCGGCCTTCGCCACGTCCACGGCCTTCACCACGACCGCGGCCTTCGCCGCGACGGGATCCTGCGTTCTCGGTAGCGGGAGCCGATGCAGTCTCGACTGCTTCAGTAGCTTCAGACACCTGAGTTTCCTTCTTGTTAGTTGCTTCGCTCACAGTGCCAGCCCACCTTCACGTGCGCCGTCAGCAACAGCAGCCACGCGACCGTGGTACTTGTTGCCACCGCGGTCGAAGACAACTGCTTCGATGCCAGCAGCCTTGGCGCGCTCTGCAACGAGCTCACCAATGCGCTTGGACTTTGCGGTCTTGTCGGCATCGCTTGCGCGAAGATCTGCTTCCATGGTCGATGCGCTGGCCAGGGTGATACCCTGCGAGTCGTCTACGATCTGTACGAAGATGTGACGAGCCGAGCGGTTGACAACCAGGCGTGGACGAACGGAGGTACCAACGATGTGCTTGCGCAAACGCTGATGACGACGACCGCGCTGAGCGGACTTGCTCTTGCCCTTGATTCCGATAGCCATGATTACTTACCAGCCTTTCCGACCTTGCGGCGGATGATCTCGCCAGCGTAGCGAATGCCCTTGCCCTTGTAAGGCTCGGTCTTGCGCAGCTTGCGGATGTTAGCGGCAACTTCACCGACGTGCTGCTTGTCGATACCGGCAACGGTGATCTTGTTGTTGCCCTCGACCGAGAAGGTGATGCCTTCAACGGCAGCAACCTTCACTGGGTGCGAGTAGCCCAGAGCAAGCTCCAGCTCGGCACCCTTAGCCTGTACGCGGTAACCGGTACCGTGGATTTCGAGCTTCTTCTCGTAACCATCGGTTACACCAGTGATCATGTTGCTGATCAAGGTACGGGTCAGACCGTGCAGCGAACGAGCCTCGCGGGAGTCGTTCGGGCGGCTGACGGTAACAGTGTTCTCGTCCTTGGCAACGGTGATTGGAGCCTTAACGGTGATCGAAAGTTCACCCTTAGGACCCTTGACGGCGACCAGCTGGCCGTCGACGTTCAACTCAACGTTGGCAGGTACGGAAATCGGAAGACGTCCAATACGTGACATTGTATGTTTCCCCTTTCCCGTTACCAGACGTAGGCGAGGACTTCCCCACCCACGCCCTTCTTTGCAGCCTGACGGTCAGTAAGCAGACCGGAGGAGGTGGACAGGATAGCGATACCAAGACCACCGAGCACGTGAGGCAGGTTGGTGGACTTTGCGTAAACGCGAAGACCTGGCTTGGAGATACGGCGTACGCCAGCGATCGAACGCTCGCGCGATGGGCCGTACTTCAAAGTGATAGTCAGAGTCTTGCCGACTTCTGCTGCAACTTCCTCGAACGAGGCGATGTAGCCCTGTTCCTTGAGGATGTTAGCAATGCGCACTTTCAGCTTGCTCGACGGCATCGACACAGTGTCGTGGTAAGCCGAGTTGGCGTTGCGCAGACGAGTCAGCATATCTGCGACTGGATCTGTCATAGACATGTGGGCTTCAGCCCTTCCTCGTTACGGTTTCCTTAGCGGACCTGTAACGTAGTGAGATTAGTTGTTGGTCTTGAATGGGAAGCCCAGAGCCTTAAGCAAGGCACGGCCTTCGTCATCAGTCTTGGCGGTGGTAACGACAGTGATGTCCATACCACGTACGCGGTCAACCTTGTCCACATCGATTTCATGGAACATCGACTGTTCGGTCAGACCGAAAGTGTAGTTGCCATTGCCATCGAACTGGCGGTCGCTCAAGCCGCGGAAGTCGCGGATACGAGGCAGTGCCAGGGTGATCAGGCGGTCGACGAATTCCCACATGCGATCGTTACGCAGGGTGGTGTGGGTACCGATTGGCATGCCTTCGCGCAGCTTGAACTGTGCGATCGACTTGCGGGCCTTGGTAACCACTGGCTTCTGACCGGTAATTGCGGTCAGGTCGCGTACGGCGCCTTCAATGAGCTTCGAGTCCTTGGCTGCTTCGCCAACACCCATGTTCACGACAACCTTGGTCAGGGATGGTACCTGCATTGGGTTGGCGTAGTTGAACTGCTCCTGCAGGGCAGGGCGGATGTCAGCTGCGTACTTAGCCTTCAGACGTGGCTGGATCTTGGTGGCTGCTTCAGTCATTACAGATCCTTTCCGGAAGCCTTGGCGTAACGAACGCGTACAGTCTTGGACACGCCGTTCTTTTCTACGGTTTCCTCGCGGAAGCCGACGCGGGTTGGCTTCTTGGTCTCTGGGTCAACCACTGCAACGTTGGAAACGTGCACTGGAGCCTCAACAACCTCGATGCCGCCGGTGGTCGAACCGGATTCGGTCTGACCTGCCTTGGTGTGCTTGGTGACGCGGTTAACGCCTTCGACCAGCACGCGGTTGGACTCGGTAATGACCTTCAGGACCTTGCCCTGCAAGCCACGTTCCTTGCCAGCGATGACCTGAACCAGGTCACCCTTCTTGATCTTTGCGCCCATGGTTACAGCACCTCCGGAGCCAGCGAAACGATCTTCATGAACTTCTTGTCACGAAGCTCGCGGCCCACTGGGCCGAAAATACGAGTACCACGAGGATCGGCAGCGTCACCCTTGAGGATAACTGCAGCGTTCTCGTCGAACTTGATGTAGGAACCGTCTGCACGACGGATTTCCTTCTTGGTGCGAACGACGACTGCCTTTACGACGTCGCCCTTCTTTACGTTGCCGCCAGGAATTGCATCCTTGACGGTAGCGACAATGGTGTCGCCAATGCTTGCGTAGCGACGCTTCGAGCCACCAAGAACACGAATGGTAAGGATTTCCTTAGCACCAGTGTTATCGGCAACCTTAAGTCGCGACTCCTGCTGAATCACTTCTTACTCCTGTCGTCTCGCTGGTTCTCATGAATGAGCCTTGCGGAACGGATATGGTCTCCACGATACGTATCGCTTACCCCCACTGGCGCGGGCGCACCGAATGCTGATCCCAAATGCCGGCAGGGCCGAGGCGTAAAATATCGAGGCTGCACTTGCGCGGCCAAACGGATTTGGACCGCACTGCATTATGTCGAAGGTGGATAGTCCCCGGGCATGATGCGCACAGATTCTTAAGTCTAGCCTAGAGTGGCGCGAATCCGAAATGGTGTGGTAAGAGAAAAGCGAGCGTCGTTCGTCACACCTTGGACACCGCAGATTCGCTGAATTTCGGGGTTTTGGTGCTGCCATCCAGTTGGGCAACTGGTCGCTTGCGGCGGCATCAGGGTGCCATTCGAGGTCGCCCATGCGCCGCCGTGGATGAAAAGCGGCTGAATCGCCAAAAGTGAAATTATTTTTCGGTCAGCCCTGGGCAGCTCCAGCATCCGGCCGTCACCGGCAGGAATCATTGCTCAGCGACGGAATTCGACCGTGGCGCTCACCGCAAAATGATCCGAGCCGTCGATGATGTGAGAAGAAGAGCCCGTGATGGACAGGCCCTTCGCCACGATATGGTCAATGCCGATCAATGGCGGGAAGCTTCGGCCGGCTGGCCAGGTCGCGCGGGGCCAGACTCCATCAGCCTGCGCATACCCGTCCCCCAGGGCACGGAATCCTGGATGGGAGCGAACGGAGTTGAAGTCGCCAGCAAGGATAACGGGATGATCCCGCTGCTGATTCGACCAGTCGATGACTGCTTCCAAGCCCTGGCTCCATCGTTGCGCATCGCCAACCGGCGGATAGACATGGATGCCGGCCACTCGCACGACCCCACCGGGTGCCTGCACATCGGCAACCGGCAAGGAGTACCAACCGGTGTCCGCTGAATCCAGATCGGTGGAGCGTTCCTGCAATGGGTACTTTGAGAAAATCACGGTATCCCGTTCTCCCCCGGCGGGTGCCTCTTGGCTCCGATAGCCAAATCCATCCAGCGCGTCCAGCGCTGCGAGCTGCTGGTGCATTGGTTCGCTGGTTTCAACAAGGACGAGAATCTGCGGATCCGTGTCCCTGATCAGTTCAGCTAGCTGCGCCGGGTTCGCTCCTGCCTTCAAGGCATTGAACGATAGGAGAACCAGCTCGGAGCTGCCGTTTCCGGTCTGGCCAGCGGGAGAGCTCCATTGCACGTTGGGCAGTGCACCGCAGAGCAGGAACACCAGCACGAACCCGCTGATGAGCCATTGCTTGCGCAGTAGCCCGATAACCAGAACCACTGCCGGGAAGAACAACAGATATGGTTGGAATGCCTGAACCTTGGGAATCAATCCTGCACCGGGGAAACCCAGATACGGGAGAATACCAATAGCTAGGGAAGCAACAAGAAGCGTACCCATAGGCCATCCCAGGGATGGTTTTCGGGCACGCGTCATCGTCATCATCATCCGAGCCTATTCGAAGCAGACGACAATTCCGGCAAGGACACTTCCGCCTAGGTACGATAGCGGCTCGATGCGATTGCGACTGCCCTTGGCTTCTTCATCACTGCTGCGAGGCCCACTGCGCGACGCGCTGGGCGCTCTCTTCCAGCGACAGGTCTTCCACCCTGGACATGATGGACCAGCGCACACCGAAGGGATCCAGAATCGAAGCGAAGCGGTCACCCGAGACGAAGTTGCCCAGTGGTTCTCGGATACTGGAACCGGCAGCCTCGGCCCTGGCCACCACCTCATCTGCGTTTTCGCAGTAGAAACCCAAGGAATAGCAGGCATTCGGCGCAGCTGGCGGGCTGACTAGTCCGTAGGCCGGCGAAGGTTCCCCGATCTGCAAACGGCCATTGCCGAATGCAATTTCTGCATGCACGACAACGCCTCCCATTTCGATGGAATCTACCACTGTCGCACCGAATACTTCTTCATAGAATCCCAGCGCTGCCCTTGTGTTGGGCACAGTCAAGAATGGCGTCAGACTGGTGAATCCATGAGGGACACCGGCAGTTGTATGCATTCCCGTCACACCTTGCGTGACTTCATCTTGATTTTCCATGTCCCTAGGCTAAGCCTGTGTGGCACGCTGGTTCTTGTAGATATGCGACAACCCGCACGGGTGGTAGAGGCCATGGAATCAGCACCGGATCCGCGAGGCGTTCTCTATCCTGCCCGGCTATCGGCAATCGAGCGATTCTCCCCCGGTCCAGGACTGCAGGAATTGGTCTCCTGGTTTTGGCTGGTGGATTGGAACATCGCGCCCGGACGTACCTCACGGCAACAACTCCTGCCCTTTCCGCAAATGAATCTGGTCATTGAGCCAGAAGGCATTACGCTATCCGGCCCGGCCAGCGGCGCTTCGCACCGCGACCTGTCCGGGAGCAGTTGGGCAGTCTCCGCCTTGTTGCGCCCAGCGGCTGCGCAGGCTCTCAATGTGTCCCCCGCAGAGTTGCTGGACCAGGAAATCCAGTTCAGCGCACCTGGGCTGCTGGCCTCGATAACAAGGATGAAGACTCAACCAGGCCACGGGAACTCCGGTTCGGCCTGTGCCGAGCTCTTCGATTCGTGGCTCACCGCTCACCTTCCAGCAGCCACAAGTTCTGGCCTCCAAGCTAATAAGCTGCTCGACACCGTCGCAGCGGAGCGCGGAATCGTAAGGGTCTCCCAACTGGCCCATCGCTTGTCGCTCAGTACACGCAGTCTGCAACGGATTTCGGAAAGGTATTTGGGACTGGCTCCGCTGGCGGTGATTCGGCGGTACCGTTTGCAAGAGGCTGCTCATCGGCTGCGCGCAGACACTGCAGTTTCTATCGCTGGCATCGCAGCGGAAATGGGGTATGCGGATCAAGCCCATCTAGCGGCAGACTTCCGCAAAGTCTTGGGCTACTCCCCTGTTACCTATCGAAAGGGCAGAGCCTAGTCTGGCAGTACTGCCGCCACGGCACTGATTTCAACCAGCGCACCTGGCACACCGAGCTTCGCGACGAAGGCTGCAGACACCAGGGGTGGTTCAGTGGCTGCCAACTGTTCACCTATGGCTCCATAGACGCTGTTGACGTCGGTTCCTTCCACCAGCAGCACGTTCCACTGCACTACATCCTGGAATCCCGCGCTGGCCGCCGCCAGTGCGAGCTTGGAGTTTCCCAGTGCCTTGGTCGCCTGCGTTGCGGCATCCCCGGCTCCGATCAGCTGCCCTGTGCCGTCTACGGCGTTCTGCCCGCCAACATAGATAGTCGTGGCACCCGGCGGGACGATGGCTACGTGGCTGAAAGCTGGAGAGTTGACAAGGCCAGCGGGACGCAGTTTCCTGATCTGTTCCATAGTCCAGTGTGGCATTTTATTCACTGCTTTTTAAGACAGAAATGCCCCGAACTCTTCTTGCGAAGTGTTCGGGGCATTCTCCAATCACGAGATCCGTGAAATCGGAGCGAAAG
Organism: Glutamicibacter sp. AGC84; assembly: GCF_053543575.1. Taxonomy (NCBI): domain Bacteria; kingdom Bacillati; phylum Actinomycetota; class Actinomycetes; order Micrococcales; family Micrococcaceae; genus Glutamicibacter; species Glutamicibacter sp. AGC84. The sequence continues at coordinate 239,357 of NZ_JBLVOC010000005.1, read as the reverse complement.
CTTACTTAGCCTTCTCCACGATCTCAACGAGACGCCAGCGCTTGTCAGCAGACAGCGGGCGGGTCTCAGCGATGACAACCAAGTCGCCGATGCCGGCGTCGTTGTTCTCGTCGTGAGCCTTCACGTTCTTGTTGCGACGCATGACCTTGCCGTAAAGGGCGTGCTTAACACGGTCCTCAACGTCTACGACGATGGTCTTCTGCATCTTGTCAGATACCACGTAACCACGGAGGGTCTTGCGGTCGTTACGCTCGGTAGCGTTATCCACACCGTTCTCCTTCTCGCTCATTACTTGGAATCCTTCTTGGTTTCTTCAACCGGAACAACGACATCCTGACGAATGCCCAGCTCGCGCTCGCGCAGCACAGTGTAAATGCGTGCAATATCGCGCTTGATGGTCTTCAGGTTCCCGTGGGAATCCAGCTGGCCGGTAGCCGACTGGAAACGCAGGTTGAACAGTTCTGCCTTGGCCTTCTTCAATTCCTCGTTCAAACGAGCGGTATCGAAGCCGTCCAGGGACTCAATGCTAAGGTCTTTCGAGCCGATAGACATCCCTATTCACCACCTTCACGACGCACGATGCGTGCCTTCATTGGCAGCTTGTGGATTGCAAGACGCAATGCCTCTTTAGCTACCTCTTCACTGACGCCACCGAGTTCAAACATGACTCGTCCTGGCTTTACGTTGGCGACCCACCACTCCGGCGAACCCTTACCGGAACCCATGCGGGTTTCGGCAGGCTTCTTGGTAAGCGGACGGTCTGGGTAGATGTTGATCCAGACCTTACCGCCACGCTTGATGTAACGGGTCATGGCGATACGAGCGGCTTCGATCTGACGGTTAGTCACGTAAGCCGGGGTCAACGCCTGGATGCCGTACTCACCGAAAGCAACGGTGGTACCGCCCTTGGCAGCACCCGAACGCTTTGGGTGGTGCTGCTTGCGGAACTTCACACGACGTGGGATAAGCATTTAAGCCTGTCCTCCTTCCGCAGCCGGAGCTGCAGCGCCCTTGCGATCGTTACGACGACGGCGTTCGCCGCCACGTGGACGGTCGTTGCCGCCACCGCGGCCGCCACGAGCTGGAGCAGCAGCTTGCTGTGCAGCCAGTTCCTTGGCGGTTACGTCACCCTTGTAGATCCAGACCTTCACGCCGATACGGCCGAAGGTGGTCTTGGCTTCGAACTTGCCGAAGTCGATGTTCGCGCGCAGGGTGTGCAGTGGCACACGGCCTTCGCGGTAGAACTCCTTGCGGGACATTTCTGCGCCGCCAAGTCGACCGGAGCACTGAACGCGGATGCCCTTGGCACCAGCGCGCATTGCCGACTGCATTGCCTTCTTCATCGCACGGCGGAAAGCCACGCGGGAAGCAAGCTGCTCGGCGATGCCCTGGGCGACCAGCATGGCCTCCATGTCAGGGTTCTTGACCTCGAGGATGTTCAGCTGAACCTGCTTCTTGGTGAGCTTTTCCAGCTCGCCACGAATACGGTCAGCTTCTGCACCGCGACGACCAATGACGATACCTGGACGTGCAGTGTGGATATCCACACGTACGCGGTCACGGGTACGCTCGATCTCGACGCGGGCGATGCCAGCGCGATCCATGCCGTTAGACAGCAGGGCGCGGATCTGGACATCTTCCTTCACGTAGTCAGCGTAACGCTGGCCTGGCTTGCTGGAATCAGCGAACCAGTGGGAAACGTGATCGGTGGTGATGCCGAGACGGAAACCGTTCGGGTTAATCTTCTGTCCCATTTAGTTCTCCCCACCCTTCTGCGTGGTTGAAACAACCACAGTCACGTGGCTGGTGCGCTTCTTGATCTGGAATGCGCGACCCTGTGCACGCGGCTGGAACCGCTTCATGGTCGGACCTTCGTCAACAAACGCTTCGCTGATAAACAGCTCGTCCTCATTGAATGCTTCACCTGCGCGGTCCGCGGCGGCACGGGCGTTAGCCACTGCCGATGCGACAACCTTGTATACCGGCTCCGAAGCTGCCTGTGGGGCAAACTTCAAGATGGCCAGTGCTTCGTTGGTCTGCAGACCACGAACAAGGTTGACGACGCGCCGGGCCTTCATAGGCGTTACGCGGATGTGACGCGCAATTGCCTTGGCTTCCATTGCTATCCTTCTCTCGTCTATCGAAGAAGTGCTAAGCGATACTAGTACCCTTGCGGGGCCTAGCGGCGCTTGCCCTTCTTGTCGTCCTTCACGTGGCCACGGAACGTACGGGTTGGGGCAAACTCTCCGAGCTTGTGTCCAACCATCGATTCGGTTACGAACACAGGAATGTGCTTGCGACCGTCGTGTACGGCGATGGTGTGTCCCAGCATGTCCGGGATGATCATCGAACGGCGGGACCACGTCTTGATGACGTTCTTGGTGCCCTTATCGTTTTCAGCAACGACCTTTAGGAACAGGTGCTGATCGACGAAGGGGCCTTTCTTCAGGCTGCGTGGCATGTTTCCAGGCTCCTATCGCTTGTTCTTGCCGGTCTTGCGGCGACGCACAATGAGCTTGTCGCTTTCCTTGTTTGGACGACGGGTGCGTCCCTCACGCTTACCGTTAGGGTTGACCGGGTGACGACCACCGGAGGTCTTGCCCTCACCGCCACCATGTGGGTGGTCAACTGGGTTCATGACAACACCGCGAACGGTTGGGCGTACGCCCTTCCAGCGCATACGGCCGGCCTTGCCCCAGTTGATGTTGATCTGCTCAGCGTTGCCAACTTCGCCGATGGTTGCGCGGCAGCGCACATCAACGTTGCGGATTTCACCCGAAGGCAAACGCAGCTGGGCGTAGCGGCCCTCACGGGCTACCAGCTGGATCGATGCACCAGCGGAACGAGCCATCTTAGCGCCGCCGCCTGGGCGAAGCTCAACAGCGTGAATCACGGTACCAACCGGGATGTTACGCAGTGGCAGGTTGTTGCCTGGCTTGATGTCGGCGCTTGCGCCGGCCTCAATTGGGTCACCCTGCTTGAGGTTGTTCGGTGCGATGATGTAGCGCTTGGTGCCGTCCACGTAGTGGAGCAGTGCGATACGAGCGGTACGGTTCGGGTCGTACTCGATGTGAGCGACCTTTGCCGGAACGCCGTCCTTGTCGTGACGACGGAAGTCGATAACACGGTAGGCGCGCTTGTGTCCGCCACCCTTGTGACGGGTGGTGATCTTACCGGTGTTGTTACGGCCGCCTGACTTGGTCAGGGGACGAACCAACGACTTTTCCGGAGTCGATCGGGTGATTTCTGCGAAGTCGGCTACCGACGAGCCGCGAAGGCCCGGGGTAGTCGGCTTGTACTTACGAATTCCCATTATTAATATTCCTCGTTAAAGTGGTCTCCGCTTAGGAAAGCGGACCGCCGAAGATGTCAATCGAGCCGTCCTTCAAGGTGATGATGGCGCGCTTGGTGCTCTTGCGCGATCCCCACCCGAAGCGGGTGCGCTTGCGCTTACCAGCTCGGTTGATGGTGTTTACGGAGTCAACCTTGACGTTGAAGATCGCTTCAACGGCGTACTTGATTTCCGACTTGTTGGAGCTTGGTGCCACCTCGAAGGTGTACTGACCTTGATCGATCAGACCGTAGCTCTTTTCCGATACGACAGGTGCGATGACCACGTCGTGTGGAGCCTTTGAGAACGCGCTCACTTGGCTTCCTCCTTCTGGACCAGGGCATCGAAGGCAGCCTTGGTGAAGACTACGTCATCCGAAACCAGAACATCGTAGGTGTTCAGCTGGTCGACGTACAGAACGTGCACATTGACGAGGTTGCGAACCGAAAGGGCTGCAACATCGTTGGCGCGATCGATGACGACAAGCAGGTTCTTGCGCTCGGTGAGCGAACGCAAGGTAGCCAGAGCATCCTTGGTCGAAGGCGTTTCGCCAGCAACCAAGTTCTCAATCACGTGAACGCGATCGAAGCGTGCGCGATCAGACAGGGCGCCGCGCAGTGCAGCAGCCTTCATCTTCTTCGGGGTACGCTGCGAGTAATCACGTGGGGTTGGACCGTGGACAATGCCACCGCCGGTCATGTGCGGAGCACGGATCGAACCCTGACGGGCGCGGCCGGTACCCTTCTGCTTGAACGGCTTGCGACCTGCACCCGAAACCTCGGAGCGGTCCTTGGTCTTGTGGGTACCCTGGCGGGCAGCAGCAAGCTGTGCAACGACAACCTGGTGCAGCAGCGGGACGTTGGTCTGTACGTCGAAGATCTCTGCAGGCAGTTCGACGTTAAGTGCCTTAGTCATTTACTTATGCTCCCTTCACGGCGTTGCGTACGAGAACGACGCGGCCGCGGGCGCCTGGAACGGCACCCTTGATCAGCAGGAGGTTCTTCTCAGCGTCGATAGCGTGAATGGTCAGGTTCTGAGTGGTAACACGCTCAGCACCCATGCGACCAGCCATCTTCTGTCCACGGAAAACGCGACCTGGGGTCGATGCGCCGCCGATGGAACCTGGCTTACGGTGGTTCTTGTGAGCACCGTGCGATGCGCCAACACCGTGGAAGTTGTGACGCTTCATAACGCCGGCGAAGCCCTTACCCTTCGAGGTGCCTACGACGTCGACCTTCTGGCCAGCTTCGAAGACCTCTACGGAAAGTTCCTGGCCTGCGGTGTACTCGGCAGCGTCTGCAGTGCGCAGTTCTACCAAGTGGCGACGTGGGGTGACGCCAGCAGCCTCGAAGTGACCAGCCAGTGGCTTGGTGACCTTGCGAGGATCGATCTGGCCGTAGCCGATCTGAACTGCGGTGTAGCCATCGCGCTCTTCGTTGATGAGCTTGGTGACAACGTTGCTATCAGCCTGCACGACGGTGACAGGGATCAGGTTGTTGTTCGAATCCCAAACCTGGGTCATGCCGAGCTTCGTGCCCAGCAGGCCCTTGAAATTACGGGTTGCGGTCATAGTTTTCTCGCCACCTCCCCTTAAAGCTTGATTTCGATGTTGACATCCGCTGGCAGGTCGAGACGCATCAGCGAATCAACAGCCTTCGGGGTCGGATCGACGATGTCGATCAGACGCTTGTGCGTGCGCATTTCGAAGTGCTCACGGCTGTCCTTGTACTTGTGTGGCGAACGGATAACGCAGTACACGTTCTTCTCCGTTGGCAGCGGCACTGGGCCGACTACGGTTGCGCCTGCGCGCGTGACCGTCTCAACGATCTTCCGGGCCGAAACGTCAATGACCTCGTGGTCATACGACTTCAGCCGGATGCGGATTTTCTGTCCCGCCATGGCGTCATGCCTCTTTCTGTTAGCACTATCTAAAGTTTCTGTGCCTATATACGGGTCCTTGCAGACCGGCACGCCTTGCTCTGCGGCTGAATCCGGATCAGATCCGGGTTCCTCACCCGCAGGAGGCTCCGACCCCCGCGCTCGGGCGTGTCGTGAAATTTTCAGTCACAACACTCCCACAAAGTTTTCACTTTATCGAAGGGCCTTATAGTTTGAAGCAGTCGTATCGATCCCGAACCCCAGGCATTATCCTGCGTGAGAGTCGATCCCGGTCGTTCAAACCAGACCGGTTACCCCATAAATGGGGACCGGGTTGCATTGAAGCAACTTATCTAGTCTGACAGGTCGGCAACGATCGCGCAAATCTTTTATGCCTATCCGCGCCCGTGATCTTGACCTCACACCTCGCGCGGCCGGTCCTGCCCGGACGGCTCCTGCCCCGCGGGGATCGGTGGATCAACAGGGTTTTGCGGCCTCACGGGCAGCGAATTCTGCTTGTCGACCTTCACCAGCTTGAAGACCGCGGCCGCAATCAGCCCCAAGCCAATGACCACCAGCCAGAGGAATGCCAAATCGCGCAGGAACCACAAGACGGACAAGGTGATAGCCGCCGCACCCCACCAAATGAACAACCGCTCCCCCAGCTTCAAGCCCCAGGCCACCAATCCACCGAAGAAGACCAGGCCGATCGCCTGCGCAACACCATTGGATTGGACCAGTGCGGCGAGCAAGGCCAGGCTGCCGGCCACTGAGGCGGCCAGCAGGTATGCCCTCTCCAATCGCGCGTTGGCCCTGATATTGCGCCACGCGACCAGCACTACTGCAACAATGCAGGCGTAGGCCGCCAAATTGCTGGCCCGTGGTGTGCCAAGGATCTGGGCATAGCTGCCCAGCGCCAGCACCGCGCCCAGGAGGATGAAGACGTCCACCGCGTAGGGCACCAGCCGCCGCGGAAGTTCAAAGAGCCGCACCAGCACCGCAACGCCGAAGACCAGCAGCGCTCCGCCGGCCACCTGCCAAATCGCGCCGCCATCCAGATGGGCGATGCCACCGGCCAGCAAGAGGGCCAGGAGCATTGCCGCGAAATACAAGCGCGAGGCGCTGCCGGGCGGATCGGCATGGAGGTAGCCGAATTCAGGATAGCCGGGAATGGGGTCCTTCATTCGCCCATGGAAGATTGCCAGCAGGTACAGCGCGAGGCCCGCGCCAACCAGCGCCCATGCGGCATCCATCGGTTCTAGCACCACTGCCCCACCGGCTTGCCGCACCTCGAAGACTGCACGCAGGATAGCGACGCACAGCATGATGGCGGCACCGGCCGCGTACCAGGCGCTCTTGCGCGTGTGCACCAGCAGGATGAAGCCGAGGGCCAGCAGCAGGTGCGCACCCACTGCCCACCACGACCCCGCCTGCCATGCGGCGGCCCCCGCCGCCGGAAGGAAGATGGCCAGGCCCAGGGCTATCGAGTACGACTTGTTGGCGCGCAACCGCCATTCAAGCACGAGTGCCGCCAGGCTCAGGGCCAGCAGCATGGCGCAAGCAACCTGGGAACTCCACCACGTAGAGCGGACCCATCCGGTCGCATCTTCCATGGCCAGTGCCGGAATGCTGATCAGCAGGATCAGTGCCAGGATCGGGGCAAATAGATAGAGCTGTCGCTTGGCCACCGTCAAGCTGGTCTCGGCCTTGAACGCGGCCAGCCCGTGCAGCCCGAAGAATAAGCAGGCCAAGAGGATCGTTCCCCGATCCATGCCGCCCGCGAACTGCCCGTAGGCCAGCGTCGCCAGTGGAATGCCAGCGAGCAGTCCCACTGCCATACAGCGCAATTCCCGGCGCAGTGCTTTGCCGTCGTGGATGCTAGCCAGCAAGCGGAGCAGCTGCGGGACGGCTATCGAAACCAGCAGCAGGCAGAACCGGCCGTGGATGTCGAATTCCATGCTGTAGGCAATCCACCACACCATGGAACTGAAGAGCACTTGGGCCAACGCTGCATAGAGGATCTTCCACCGCGCATTGGTGCTGCGGCGCAAGCTCCAGATGAAATAGCCCAAGGTTGCCGCCCCGATGAGGATTGCCAGCGGCCAGATCTCCTTGCCGAAGCTGAGCGCATAAAGCCCCATCAGCAGGCAGGCCGCAGCGACGTTGATCGGCTGTTCCAGCTCGGGGCGCTGTGCAGGAATATCGCGAAGCCGCCAACCCGAGGCAATGACCAGGCCAACTGCGAGCACAAGGCCAGTGATGAACCACGCCAGCCCGCCGATACCCAGGAACACCACGGTGCTTTCGCTGGCGTAGGAATAGTCGCCAGCGGTTGTCAGCAGGCGCAGGCTGAAGAGCAGCACCACGCCAAGCAAAGCCGAAGCGCCCACCCGTCCCAGCCGGTGCCCCTGCGCCATGCCGGAATCCAGCACGGCACGGCTCGCCAGATTCGCCGCCCACAAGATGAACAGCACGAAGAGCACCGCAATCAACGGGGATGAGCCGTCAGGATTTCCATAGTCCCCAGCCGTGAGCTCATCAAGAGCAGCACCAAGCACGCCTGCGCCAACCAGGGTAACGACCCAGCGCGCATGGAGCGTCATTTCCCTGCGCAGGTTCCGGGCGTTGCGCTGAGCCAGCGAAAGCCCGAGCAGGGCCAGGGCGAATACCACCAGCGGGCGCCAACTGTGGTTCTGCATATCTACCAGCGCCACCAGGGGAAGAACCGCGATGACTCCAACTTCCAGCTTGGCGCTGCGCAGCAAGCCGGGAATGCCCAGCGCCATGAAGATCGGAACCGCGATGTAGCTGAGCACGAAGGCCTCGAAGCCCTGCGCGTAGAGAAACGCGCCGATCACCGAAGCCACCGCTAAGCACCACAGCACCGCACGTTCACTTTGCAGGTGCCTGCGCGCCAATCCCAGCCTCTGCTGGTAGCCGGTGGAGCAGAGCAATACCGCTACGGCTTGGAGCCCGAAGGCGAAGGCGAGCACCAGCCAGCTGCTCGTTGCGGAGAAACCGAGGTAGTTGCAGCCGGCCACGAGCATCGCCATGAAAGCAGCGCGGGCAGCGTAGGTGCGCAGCAGCCGCAGGTTGGGCAACAGCCTGACGCTGAGCAGCAACTGGGCGGTGAGCAACGCGAAGATCCAGAACAAATCCCGGCTGGCGAGCATCTCCAAGAGGATCACCGACAACGCAAAGACAAACGCAGGCAGCAGCTGCGCGGTGCCGTGCAGGGCCCGGAAGAAGATTGAGTGGCGGATCCTTTCGCTGCGTACCGCCAAGAGCATCAGCGCAATAGAGAGCACCAGCAGGATCAGCATGTAGTACAGGACGCCACGCTGCATCGCGGCCGCGCCGGCCATGGCGGTGCTGACCAGAATCAGCACGGCAACCCACGCCAGAACACGGGACTTGAACGTCAGTGTTGCGTAGCCCACGGCTAATGTGCCGATGGCTGAGAAAACCAGCCAGGTCGCCGGGCCGGATATGTTCACCGTGCTGTAGGTAGCGATGGCGCACAGCGGCAACAAAGCCAGCCCGGTGCCGGCAAAGGCGGCTCCTGCCGGACGCAAGGACGGTTTCACTGCGAAGGTGACCAGGCCTCCGCCGTAGAAAGCGGCAGACAGCAGGAATAAGGCGATGAGCTTTGACAGTGGCGGAAGCGCGAAGCTCAGGAAGAGTGCGCCGGCGGCAACGATCATCAGGGCCGCGACGTACAGCGTGATGTTGATGTTGCGCAGTTCGCGCTCGCGTTTGGTGAGCACCTTGATTGGCTTAACCGGTGCAGCAGGCTGGAGGGTGGCCGTGGGGAGCGGCGCGCGGTACGCGCGGGCAGCATCGGCCGCCGCTGGCTGGAGGTATGGCTGGCTGGAAGGTGCCATCGATGCGGCCGGCGCTGCATCTTTGCGGCTTGCAGGCTGCGCTTCGAGCGGCTGTGCGGGGACCCCCGGCGCTTGGGCAGCAGCCGGTGCCGAGGCACCCGGCGGCCCGGGTTGCCCCAGGTACTTCACTGCCTCGTCGTAGCCTTGCTGCCACGCTTCGCCCAGCGCATCAAGCTGCGGCTGGCTTTGCGATTTATCCCGACTCCCCTGGCGCCGGCCGAGGCCGAAGGCCAATAGGACCAAGATGATAGAAACGATGATCCAGCCCATCATTGATGCCACTCCCCCACTTAGCGAATTGTCGCGCCCTCCAATTAGACCACCTTCTAGATATATTCACTAGCTGGGGCTCGTATTTAACGAAAAAAATCCCCCAGCACAAAAGTGCTGGGGGGATTCTTTTCAGTTCACTAGGGAACTACCTCATCAAGTAGAGACTACTTGGTGATGGTGGTTACCTTGCCCGAACCAACGGTGCGGCCGCCTTCGCGAATTGCGAAGCCGAGGCCCTCTTCCATGGCGATTGGCTGGATCAGCTCAACCGACATTTCGGTGTTGTCGCCAGGCATAACCATTTCGGTGCCCTCTGGGAGGGTGATAACGCCGGTTACGTCGGTGGTGCGGAAGTAGAACTGCGGACGGTAGTTCGAGTAGAACGGGTTGTGACGTCCGCCTTCGTCCTTCGACAGGATGTAGACGTTAGCTTCGAAGTTGGTGTGTGGGGTGATCGAGCCTGGGGCTACGATAACCTGGCCACGCTCAACATCGTCGCGCTTCAGACCGCGAAGCAGCAGACCACAGTTCTCGCCAGCCCATGCTTCGTCGAGCTGCTTGTGGAACATCTCGATACCGGTAACGGTAGTCTTCTGGATTGGGCGGATGCCAACAATCTCAACTTCCGAGTTGATAGCCAGGGTGCCACGCTCGGCGCGACCGGTAACAACGGTACCGCGGCCGGTGATGGTGAAGACGTCTTCAATTGGCATCAGGAATGGCTTGTCGCGGTCGCGAACTGGGTCTGGAATGAAGCTGTCAGCTGCATCCATCAGTTCCTCGATAGCTGCAACCCACTTTGCGTCGCCTTCCAGAGCCTTCAGGCCCGAAACGCGGATCACTGGAGCGTCATCGCCATCGAAGCCCTGCGAGGACAGAAGTTCGCGAACTTCCATCTCCACGAGCTCGAGCAGCTCTTCGTCATCAACCATGTCCGACTTGTTCAGTGCAACCATCAGGGTTGGAACACCAACCTGGCGGGCCAGCAGAACGTGCTCGCGGGTCTGAGCCATCGGGCCATCGGTAGCGGCAACAACGAGGATTGCGCCGTCCATCTGAGCAGCACCGGTGATCATGTTCTTGACATAGTCAGCGTGACCTGGAGCGTCTACGTGTGCGTAGTGGCGCTTCTCGGTCTGGTACTCGATGTGCGAGATGTTGATGGTAATACCGCGCTGGCGCTCTTCCGGTGCCGAGTCGATGTTAGCGAAGTCGCGCTGTTCGTTCAGGTCTGGGTACTTGTCAGCCAGAACCTTGGAGATTGCCGCGGTCAGAGTGGTCTTACCGTGGTCAACGTGACCGATGGTACCAATGTTGACGTGCGGCTTGTTGCGCTCGAACTTTGCCTTTGCCACAAGTTCCTCCTAGAAACATTTACAGAAGACATTCTTCGTCTGCGCGGTTCGCAAACGAACTAGAAATAGTCTACTGGGGGCTTGGATAATTTAGGAAATTCCGGTCCTCTGCGGGGCCTGCATTGTGATGCAAATCCCTCGTTGGCCGTTTGCGGTGCCGGCTCCG